>JABHGH010000042.1 GCA_018672145.1 Flavobacteriaceae bacterium | reverse complement strand
CAGATGATGAACACGAGTTTGTTGTTGCCAATCGTACTGTTTTTGGCTATCTTAAGTTTACAGAGCAGTTGTTTCTTGAAAAGACAGAACTCGTATCTGACCTTAAATGGCGAAAGAAAATCGATGCAATTATTTTACACGCTAATAGTCTTCCTGGTTCGATAATAAAGAATGAGCAGGACAGGGAAGGTGTGTTTCAGCTATTTCAACTTCTTAAAAAGGAATTTAAAGCCCCATCCACTTATAGTCGTTCTATTTTATTGGAATTGTTTGGAGCATTGCTTATGATTATTTCTAGAAATATTTCAAATAATAGTCTGACCATCGTATTCACAGAAAAAGATAAGGTAAATGCCATATTGACTTATGTAAGACAGAATGTTCTGGATAATGAAAAAATTAAAATTTCTGCTATTGCGGATGAATTCAATATGTCACCAAACTATGTGAGCGTTTTTATTAAGAAACACGCAGGAATATCCATTCAGAATTATGTGATACAAACCAAAATGAAAATGGCAGAACGATTATTGAAACAGACAAGTTTGAATTTTTCTGAAATAGCAATGAAAATGGGATTTACAGATTCTAGTCATTTCACAAAAGCTTTTAAAAAAAATAGGGGTATGACACCAAAGGCTTTTAGAAAATAGTCACAACTCATAAACCCTGTGAATGTTTGAATTTAAAATGATTAGACTAATATCTTCCTTCAAAAAGTTTGAACTCTGTCCCTTCGAGGTCAAGCAATAGGAGAATTGATTCATTTGAATTGGTTCTCCTTTTTTTATGCTTGAGTCCCAAATTTCTTTCTCAAATTATTTTATATATTTATTCAAATTAAAAACTAAAAAACAATGAAATCTTTTTTTTCCATTATTGTTGCTCTGGTCTGTATGATTACACATGCACAGACTGTAATGAATATCACCTATGTAGACGTACCTCGTGAACATGCAGATGAGTTCATGGAACTTCACGTCAAATTTTCAAACCTATCCATGTCAGACGAAAGAAAACTGACTGGACATGGCATTTTTGCCCATGCATTTGCAGGCGACTATACCTTTGCGCTGTACGACTTCTACGCCTCTGCTGCTGATATCAACGCAGATGCTGACTTGGCAAACGAGGTGCTACAAAAAAACGTTAAAGCAATGGAGCTAGACGATAAGGCACAGCAAGCCATGAATGAACAATATTTTAAGTATTTCCGCATGTATGCAGAAAACCACACCGATCAAATTCGGATTGCAAATGAGAGTGTCTTTTATGAGTCCGAGTCCCACGATTGGTCCACGACAAAGGTTGTGACTGTAGGCAAGTACAACGTAAAATGGGGGCAAGGAAGTGCTTTTAGAGATGCGTGGAATACAGGGCAATTTGAAAACTATAAAAACGACGAAGGCATCACTGCTGTCTATGGCACTAATCACCTCTATGGAAGTGGGCTAGGGTTGCATATTTACACTTTTTATAAGGATTGGAATGCTTTCGCTGCTTTTGAAACTGCGAATTTGGGCCAGCCGATGGACGACAATGGTAGTGCATTTTGGTCTGCAGTTGATGCGCATGAAGACGAAATTTTGATCTGGATTGGGGGCTTAAATACCGAGACAAAAGAAGTTTATCTTGTAAACTAGACCCTTAGACCTCAATTTAACAGTTAAGAAAAGCCCACACATCGTGGGCTTTTCTTATGCTAATTAAAAAGTTGTAAAACCTATTCGGCTGCAACGGGCATCACTGCCATCTCCAAAACAGATGCGTCACCAAAATCACCACCTTTGGTGATTTTTCCGTTTTTGTCAAACGATAAATAGTGATACTTATAGCACTTAAAAACTGGGAGTGCATTCTATAAAAGTAAATCCGTTATACTGTTATAGTGTAGCGGTTTTTTATTCTCACTTTTCTAGATTTCAAACAAAAATTTACTTTATTAATCATGAGTTAATAACTCTACAATCCATTCAAAAAGTCCGAACTGCTGTATGCTTGGGTCACGCAAAAGGAGAATTGATTCATTTGAATTGGTTCTCCTTTTTTTATGTTTTTTCTTTCATAAAATCGGAATTGGCCCAAAAATCATACATACTATATAGCGAGCTGGTCATCTACTTTAACAAATAGGCAATAGATCAAATAATGATTATGAAATAAAACGATATATTAATCTTTTAATATTGGTGTTTGACTAATCAATTCCATGTCTGGAAGATTACTAATATCGTATTGATAAAGAGCTGTTTCCCCGACAATCAATGCATTTGGGTAGTCGATAATCACATCGTAAGCAAACTGAATGGGATAGCTATTGACAATTTGAGGAGTAGATGGGACACTGACATCAATAACCTTAATGCCGGCTGTGGCATCGCAAACAATTAAATGATCTTCATAGATACCTAAGCCATGTGGATTGAACAAATCTTTTCGTGAAACTACAGATAAATCCAATGGATTTTGAATATCAATGATTTGTAGTTCATTGATATCTGTAAAGCAATTTGTTCCTCCTCGTAAGGTCACATACGCATATTCCAAGTCTGCTACCACTGGATCACAGCTTCGAAAATGCTCAATACGGTTAATGTAATTAGGGCTAGAGGCATCTGAAACATCATACACCAACATTCCATTGACTGAACCGACAAATAGTAAGTCATTTAGCTGGAATAGAGTTTCTGCTTGCGTTGAAGTATCCTTTTTAATCCATGGGTTTGGTCGGAAATCACTTCCAACTTGAAAAAGCACAATCTTATTAAAGTTTATGGTATATAAATAATCATCAATTGGGAGAAAACGAGTCATAGAACCCGCATTACTAGTTTCTCGAGTTTCGCTATCTTTTAAAGAAACGGGAGAAGCTTCTGAAACAGCAAAATCGTCATAAAATGTGTGATAATAATTCTCTCTTTTTTCAAGTACTACTTCGGATACCCAATCCACAACAATTCCCTTGGTGTCATCTGGATACTCTTTGTACTGAACGTAAGAACTAGGATCTTCCCATATTTCAACGGGAAAATTCCAAAAACGATCATAGTCAAACACATCATCTACTGTGTAATCTTCAACAAATACGGGATTGCTGACATCGCTAATGTCAAAAACGGCCAAAGATGAAAACATATCTACATACAAATGATCTTCAATAATTGCCATATCCAAATTGCCAGGAACTGAAATAAATGATAGACTTTGTGGATTCGATGGAGATGAATTATCAACGACATGAATGCCTTCCATTGGTTCGTTTACAAAAACATAATCTTGATAGGAAATGATTTTTCCAAGTGAAGACTGCTCTTTTGGTTCTTCGATAACAATTTGGTCAGCTATCGAACTTGCTGTCTCATAGACTGGAGTCATATAGACTACTTCAACGTATTCTTCATTTACAGAAGCACTATCCCATTCACATGAAATAAAAATAGTTAGAATACATAATAAGAAGTAACGATGGCATTTCATTTTGGTTTTTTTAATTAAACATCAAATACTATGCCGATTTAAGCAAACAATAATTTAATCTTATTCAGGATAAACTTCTCGTAAGTGATAGGAGTTGATGAGTTTTTCGATAAGTACTTTTTTGATGAGTTCAATTTCACGCAAACTGATGTCTGCTTCAACAAATTGCCCCTCTTCAGCTTGTTCTTCAATGATTTTTTCGATAAAGCTAGCTATTCCTTCTGCTGTTGGTTCTTGCAAACTTTTAGATGCTGCTTCTACACTATCAGCCATCATTAAAATCGCTGTTTCTTTTGAGTATGGCTTGGGTCCGGCATAACAAAAGTCTTTCTTTTGCGCATCTTCATTGGATTGTTTCGCCTTATGATAAAAGTATCGTGTGGTGGTGGTTCCGTGATGTGTTCGAATAAAATCAATAACTCGATCAGGTAAATTGTTCTTTTTCGCAATTTCAATTCCTTCAATGACATGATTGGTGATGAGCTTACTACTTTCGTAAGGATCTAGCTCGTGATGAGGATTGTAATTGGTGGATTGATTCTCGCTAAAAAACAAAGGGTTGTTCATTTTTCCAATATCATGATACAAAGCGCCAACACGAACTAGCAAGCTATTGGCGTTCACTTCGTTGGCAGCTGCCTCTGCGATATTAGCAACTTGTAATGAATGATGGAAAGTACCAGGTGCCTTATCTGAAAGCGTACGTAACAACTTCGAGTTTGTATCGGATAGTTCAAGCAAAGATAAGTCTGAAACCAGACCAAATATTTTTTCAAAGACATACACGAGAGGGTGAACAAACAAAATACCCAACCCATTGATTAGCAACAGACCAAGATTATTGAGTGGAACAGTGGCAAGATTTGCTTCATAAATCAAATGGAACGCAACGAATGTCACCAAATAAGACATCACAATAAGGCTAACAACCACAAAAAGGTTTGCCCTTTTGTACAAGTCTGTTACCGTTAGCGTAGCAATTGCCCCAGCGACAAGCTGCATAAACAAAAACGAAAAATCACTTGGCACCATAAAGCCAATGAGCAATAACCCCATAAGAAACACAAAGAATGCCAAGCGTGTGTCAAAAAAGGTCTTCAGTAAAAGAGGAACAATACAAAGGGGAACCACATAAATAAAGTTAATATTGTTAGCCATTGCTATTTTAATTGCAGCAACCATGATAAGTACGTTCGCAAAAACAAAAACTACTTTAGTGTTATTCTCATACACCAGTGGGCGGTAACGCCATAAAAATAAAAAAACAAGGAACACAATCAGTGAAATCAAGATGGTATATCCCGCAATAATCCATTGCTCATTTGACGACCACAGGTCACTGAGATATTCAACTTTTAATGAGTTTAGTATCTGATATCGCTTTTGATCGACCACTTCTCCTTGCGCAATGATTCGTTCTCCTTCAGCAACAACGCCACGTGTGGGAAGGATTAAAGACAAAGACTCATCCAGTTTTTGTTTTGTTAACAAAGAATCCAACACCACATTTGGTTCTATATACTCTTGGAGCACCAAACGGTTTGATGAAATTGCAATCACAGAATCTAGAAATCTACTTTTGTTTGAAAATGGGAGGCTATCGTTCAGATTGAGATCAGCAAATTGTAGGTTTTGAGCACTGCTTTTTCTGAGAAGTAAAATTGGTTTTGCGTTTTGCGCTGCAAAAGAAGCATCAATTAGACCTGGTGTGTAAAGTTCGTGAAGGTAGTTGTTCCAAGCTCTTGCAAGTGAAACGGAGTAATAAGCACTTTTTTGTTGGCGAATCCACTTGGTTGTGCGTTCAAAAGAACGATTTTCAGCGAGGGTGTCCAGCGTAAAAATCAAAGGGCTTTCCTGTTCGACTGCCAATCGTTCTGCGTCTAATTCTTTTTCGGACTTTGCAATAGGAAAGTCAAAAGGCGCAAGCAGGGTTTCGTATGGCCATGGCTTCCCTTCTTGAAAGCTGTATTTGAATCCTCCACTTCGTGGAAACAGGTACACCAAACTAAAGGAGGTGACCAAAAATAAGATGACCTTATAAATAAAGGATTGATGTTTGTAGAAAAATTGCATAACGTATCAACTACATCAAAAATACGTTTTCTGTTTTTCATGAGCTAATCGCTTTTATTTTGTTTGTATTTTTGGGGCATGCAACATGGAATTTGCTTTTTGAGTATCGCACCACTTAGGGAAGAACCCAAAAACACAAGTGAACAAACATCACAGCTTCTTTATGGAGAGTTTTTCTCAGTTCTAAAACGAGAAAAGTCTTGGTCTAGAGTTCATATAACGTCTGACGGATACGAAGGGTGGCTCAATAACAAACACTTTCAATTGATTGATCAAAAAACCTATGATCAACTTCTGAAAACTCAGAAATCCTATGCAAGTGAATTGGTCGATTTTATTTGGAAAAATGACGATATTCTCTTTCCAACACCAATAGGAAGTTTGGTGAGCTCAGCCAAAATACTCGGGCATCGTTTTGAAGGGAAAGAGAATGAAAAAGACCAAGAAAAATCCGATTTGGTTCGCAATGCTTTACATTACCTAAACAGTCCATACTTGTGGGGTGGAAAGTCTCCGTTTGGCATCGATTGCTCTGGTCTAGTACAATGCGTTTATCAGTTGTACGGCGTTCAGCTCCCTAGAGATGCGCATCAACAAGCTACACATGGACAAACCTTGGGTTTTATTGATGAAAGCGAACCCGGTGACCTTGCTTTTTTTGACGATAAGGAAGGGAAAATTGTTCACGTTGGAATCATCATGCCAGATTACCATATTATCCATGCATTTGGGCAAGTACGCATTGACAGGCTCGACCAAACTGGTGTGTTTAACAAAGACCTAAACACTCATACACACAAGTTGCGTGTGATTAAGAAAGTAGTATAGGCTTCAAAAAAAACAATAGGACTCGCTACTGTTGAAGCGCTTCCAATTTTTCCTTGACTTTTTTGAAGT
>JABHGH010000104.1 GCA_018672145.1 Flavobacteriaceae bacterium | reverse complement strand
ATTTTAATTCGGAGCAACTCAAGCTTTCTGACAATATTCATGAGGTTGTTGAGCAAGCTGATATTCTTGTTTTAGCCATTCCTTCTCCCTTTCTTCACAAACAACTCCAGAAAGTTGAAGGTCTTCTCAAAGACAAAATTGTCTTTTCAGCAGTAAAAGGGATTGTTCCCGAAACAAAGCATGTTGTTGGTAAGCACCTACATGAAGCCTTTGGAATGCCAACCGATCAAATTGGTGTGATTATGGGGCCTTGTCATGCCGAAGAAGTTGCGCTTGAAAAACTATCCTACCTGACGCTTGCCTGCGAAAATGAACCCACAGCAGCCATAGTGGCAAAAAATATGACTTGTAAGTATATTCGTACCAAAGTGACAAATGATGTGATTGGCGCAGAGTATGCCGGCACACTCAAAAACATCTACGCAATCGCAGCAGGTATCGCCCATGGCTTGGGTTATGGTGACAACTTCCAAAGCGTGTTGATGAGCAACTCTATCCGCGAGCTCAAACGTTTTCTCAACCAAATCCACAAAGTCAAACGTAAAATGTCGCATTCTGCCTATTTAGGTGATTTGCTGGTCACTGGCTACTCTCTTTTTAGTCGGAATCGAATGCTAGGGACAATGATCGGAAAGGGATATACTGTCAAGTCGGCAATGACAGAAATGACTATGATCTCAGAAGGATATTACGCCACACATACTGCACACTTATTAGCAAAAGAGTTTGATAAAAAATTCCCTATTATAGACGCTGTCTATCAGATTTTATACGAGAAAAAGTCGGCCAAAAAACTAATGGCTAAAATCGCAGAAGGGCTTGACTAGTCGGCAGACGAAAACTGCTTTAAAAAACGCAAATCATTCTCATAAAACATCCGAATGTCCTCAATCCCGTAAAGCAACATCGCCATACGCTCAAGACCCATTCCAAAGGCGTAACCAGAATATTCTTCTGGATCGATATTGCAATTTTTGAGCACGTTGGGGTCAATCATTCCACAACCCATGACTTCCAACCAACCCGTCCCTTTCGTGATCCGATAGTCTGCTTCTGTTTCTAACCCCCAGTAGATGTCAACCTCCGCACTGGGTTCAGTAAACGGAAAATAAGAAGGGCGTAAACGAATTTTGGATTTGCCAAAAAGTGATTTGGTAAAATATAAAAGGGTTTGTTTGAGGTCAGCAAAAGAAACATTTTTGTCAATATAGAGACCCTCGACTTGATGGAAAACACAGTGTGATCGAGCCGAAATATCTTCGTTGCGAAACACACGCCCAGGCGAAAGCGTACGCATCGGAGGCGTGTTTGCTTCCATGTGACGCACCTGTACCGATGATGTGTGTGTGCGTAACAGTATATCAGGGTTTGTTTGCACAAAAAATGTGTCTTGCATATCACGGGCAGGATGATGTTCCGGAAGATTGAGTGCCGTAAAATTGTGCCAATCGTCTTCAATCTCTGGGCCAGCAGATAGAGTGAATCCAATACGAGAAAAAATATCAATCACTTGGTTTCTCAAAATAGAGATCGGGTGAAGTGCTCCCACTTCGATCGGTTGACCGGGTCGTGAAAAATCTGTTGTCGTTGTTGATTTGTTTTTCGGACCTGTCCCTTGTTTGCTTTCTTCAAGCTTGGCAGTCGCTGCCATTTTTAGGGCGTTGATTTGCTGACCAAAAGCCTTTTTCTGATCGTTAGGAACGTCTTTAAAAGCTGCAAAAAGATCAGTGAGGATTCCTTTTTTTCCTAAAAATTGGATGCGAAAGCTTTCGATTTCAGCTGCGTCTGTTGACTGAAAGGCTTCGACTTCTGCGAGATGTGCTTTGATTTGATCGATCAAGTGTTCCATATACAGTGCAAAAATAAGGCTTTCGGTTTAGTCCATCTAAGAGCAAGGACGAAAAGTGTAAACAGATTGCAAATCTTCGTTGTACCTTTGTGCTGTGGAGATCAACTATTTAGATTTAATTTTTGGTGGACTTATCCTATTTGGAGCGTTTAAGGGTTTTCGAAAAGGGGTGATCGTCGAGCTGGCGTCCCTCCTCGCTTTGGTGTTGGGGATCTATGGCGCCATTCAGTTCTCTGGCTTTGTAGCAGATCAACTCGTAGTCTATATCGATTGGGACAAGCGCTATGTAGATTTGGCTGCTTTTGGGCTGACTTCGGTTGCCATTATTTTGGGGGTTTCCCTTCTTGGAAAAATACTGACTTCCCTCGCCAAACTGGTCATGCTCAATGGTATCAACCGGATGCTTGGTTTGTTGTTTGGAGGGATGAAACTCGCTGTCTTTTCAGGAGTGATTTTAATCTTTTTGATGAAAGCCAACGCACTATTTGGGTTTATCCCCACCGAAATCATCGAACAGTCATTGCTTTGTGACTCCCTTCTCGGTCTCGGGGAGTGGATTTTTGATTATGTGCCAGAGGGCAAGGCGCAAATCGATGGGCTACTAGAGGGCTAGAATGCAATCCGCTGCACATCGCTTTGGGTAAGCCAGCCAACCGTGCCATTGGCCAATCGCACCTTTACCCATTGCTCGACTTGGTCTTCTACCCTGACCTTAGTGCCTTCATGCAGTTGCACCAAAATCTCAGAACGCAAGTTGGGCTCGGAACGGAAGTCGGTCGTTTGCGCAAAAATAATTGCTTCGGACTGCTGTGCGTCTCGGGCTTGCCTATCCAAAGCCAACCCAAAACTGCTAACACTCAGCACCACCAATAATAGCGACAGGACAAAAAATTGACGTTTCTGCCGAGACTGCCGGCTTTGCAAATACACCGCAAAAGCCAAACACGCCAATGCCAATAACCCAATCACCAATCCACTCCACAGTGGGAGAGGTATAGCACCTGAAATATTCTTGATAAACAAATCAAAGGTATTTGGTGGTAACTCTTCAATAACGTCTATGGTCATGTTTTGGGCAAAGCGCAAGTTGTGCTGGATGTCCTCGTTTGTGGAGTCGAGTAACTGTGCCTTTTCATAGTTGAGGATACTCGGGGCAATGCGGTTGAGCTTATAGTGAGCGTTGCCCATATTAAAGTACAATTCGGAGGAATGTAACCCGATCTGAACAATGGAATCATAGCCTGCTAGCGCCTGCTCATAGCTGCCAAGATTGTAGTTTTTGTTGGCCCGTGAAAATATAGAATCTGGGTTTTGTGCTTGCAGTTGCACCGCCAGTAAGAACAAAAAAATCATGGGCATTCGCATCCTACAATTGTTTATCGATTT
>JABHGH010000031.1 GCA_018672145.1 Flavobacteriaceae bacterium | reverse complement strand
AAAGTCGCAGTCGTAAACTTTCTTTACGATTCTCATGACTATATCGTGAATATGGAGAGCAAATAATAAGCGCCCATTTCATACAGTATAAGCCCGCTTTCGAGCGGGTTTTTTTTTGGAAAACATTTGCCTCTACACTTTGGTTTTGTGCTTTCACACACGAAATCCAAGCTAAAGCGACACAAGGACTACAACACAAACACTATCGTTTTATAAATAGTGATAAAGAAAGACATGATGTTTTGACCATGTGTTAATGAAGTTGAAGTAAAGAATGATAAATCCCCGCATTAACCAAGCAGGGAATTTTTTGTTCATAGAAAAAAAGGATGTTCTGTTGTTGAAGCCAAGAAACTAAAAATGAGTGTGATAAAAAGAGTACAATTTCCTATTTTTACACCCAAACAAAAATCAATCCAAATGGCATTCGACATTTCAATGATCACAGCAACTTACGAACGCTTGTCAGCTCGTGTTGCCGCTGCACGTGAAGTAACAGGGAAGCCTTTGTCGGCTTCAGAAAAAATATTATATGCCCACTTATGGGATGGAGATGCGCAAAAGGCCTTTGTTCGTGGTGCAGATTATGTTGACTTTGCCCCTGATCGTATTGCTTGTCAAGATGCGACAGCGCAAATGGCGTTGCTACAGTTTATGCAAGCGGGAAAAACAAAGGTTGCAGTGCCAACGACAGTTCACTGCGATCACCTGATTCAAGCGAAAGAAGGTGCCGCTGCCGATTTACGTTCTGCGAACAATTCTTCGGCTGAGGTTTTTGATTTTTTACAATCGGTCTCCAACAAATACGGCATTGGTTTTTGGAAGCCAGGAGCCGGAATTATTCATCAAGTTGTTTTGGAAAACTATGCTTTTCCGGGCGGTATGATGATTGGGACAGACTCACACACGGTCAACGCGGGTGGTCTTGGTATGCTTGCCATTGGAGTTGGAGGCGCCGATGCGGTTGACGTCATGGCGGATATGCCATGGGAGCTTAAATTCCCAAAACTGATAGGCGTTAAACTCACAGGAAAGCTCAACGGTTGGGCAGCACCTAAGGATGTGATTTTGAAAGTTGCCGGTATTCTGACCGTTAAGGGAGGAACAGGTGCCGTTATCGAATATTTTGGCGAGGGCGCCGAGGCAATGTCTTGCACCGGAAAAGGAACGATTTGTAATATGGGTGCCGAAGTGGGTGCAACGACTTCTACCTTTGGTTATGACGAATCCATGGAGCGTTATCTCCGTGCAACAGACCGAGACGATGTGGCCGAAGCGGCCAACGCAGTGAAGGAACACCTGACTGCCGACCCCGAAGTGTACCAAAACCCAGAACAGTATTTTGATCAAGTGATTGAGATTGACCTCAGCACACTTTCACCACACGTCAATGGCCCGTTTACGCCAGACCTCGCTACTCCGATAAGTGAAATGGCAAACAAAGCATCATCAAACGACTGGCCCATCAAAGTAGAGTGGGGACTCATTGGGTCATGCACAAACTCCTCCTACGAAGACTTGTCTCGTGCAGCATCGATTGCAAAACAAGCAGTGGATAAAAAACTGGTGACCAAAGCCTCTTTTGGGATCAATCCAGGATCGGAACAGGTTCGTTTTACCGCAGAACGCGATGGACTTTTAGAAATCTTTGAAGACCTCGATGCCAAAATCTTCACCAACGCCTGTGGACCATGTATTGGACAGTGGGCAAGAGACGGTGCAGACAAACAAGAAAAGAACTCCATTATACACTCGTTCAACCGAAACTTTTCCAAACGAGCCGACGGAAACCCAAACACCCACGCCTTTGTTGCTTCACCAGAAATGGTGGCGGCGGTGGCTATCGCTGGCCGATTGGACTTTAACCCAATGACCGACACGTTGATCAACCAAGACGGTGAACAAGTGAGGTTGGAACCACCAACAGGATTGGAACTACCACCATCTGGATTTGATGTGGAGGACAACGGATATCTTGCGCCAGAAAAAGATGGATCGGGAGTGTCTGTTGTTGTTAAAGACGATTCAGAACGATTGCAACTGCTGACCCCTTTTACGCCTTGGGATGGCAAAAACTTGATGGGTGCCAAATTGCTTATCAAAGCCGACGGTAAGTGCACCACAGACCATATTTCAATGGCAGGACCTTGGTTGCGTTACCGAGGTCATTTGGACAATATTTCAAACAATTGCCTTATTGGGGCAGTGAATGCGTTTAACAAACAAACCAACTTTGTCAAAAACCAATTGACTGGCGAATATGGTGGCGTTCCTGACGTGCAGCGTGCCTATAAAGCACAGGGAATGGAAACTGTTGTTGTGGGTGACCACAACTACGGAGAAGGATCTTCTCGTGAGCATGCAGCCATGGAGCCTCGTCATTTGGGTGTCAAAGTGGTACTCGTCAAATCGTTTGCTCGTATCCATGAAACCAACCTCAAAAAACAAGGAATGTTGGGGATCACTTTTGCGAATGAGTCCGATTACGATCTAATTCAAGAAGACGACAGCTTCAATTTTGTTGATTTGGCCGATTTTTCAGCAGGGAAACCCATCAGCATTGAGGTTGTTCATGCAGATGGATCAACGGATAATTTGCAAGCAAATCACACCTATAACGAAGCACAAATAGAATGGTTTAAAGCAGGGTCAGCGTTGAACCTAATCAAACAACAAAACAGCGCAACCTAAAGAAATCAAAGGGGATGTAGCTCAGTTGGCTAGAGCGCTTGACTGGCAGTCAAGAGGTCGAGGGTTCGAATCCCTTCTTCTCCACTACTACCTTCTTCTTTATAAGAGCATTACAACTACTATAAAGATAACATAAAAATGGCAACTGCCTTTT
>JABHGH010000019.1 GCA_018672145.1 Flavobacteriaceae bacterium | reverse complement strand
TGAGTTCGTCTAATCCTGTAGTTTCTGTGTCAAAGCATACCGAATCTTGTTGGAGCAACCACTCAAGTAATAGTTCTTGGTCCTGTTCCGATTCGATAGTTTGGTAAAGGTGAGACGTTGTTGATAATGTTTTGTAGGTATCATTGACTGGCAGTTCTCCAGCACCAGGCTGATGAAACAAATCAAAGGGTTGAGCCACCTCGTTTTTCAAACTTGGTTTTGGGCTGTCGGTTTTAACGGCAGTGTCGCTAAACAGCTTTTGAAAACGCTCCGTTAGTCTGCGGAACTCTAACTCTTGAAAAATCACGCTTACTTTCTCAAGATCGGGTTTCTCAAGGGCATAGTTTTTAGCGTCAAATGTGACTGGTACATCCAAGATTATACGAGCCAATTTTTTAGAAAGTAATCCCAATTCCTTGTTGGCTTCAATTTTTTCCTTGAGTTTTCCTTTTAGCTCATGGGTGCTCTCAAGGAGTTTTTCCATAGAGCCATATTGCGCCAAAAATTTCTTTGCGGTTTTTTCGCCTACACCAGGAAGCCCCGGAATGTTATCGACCGAATCACCCATCATTCCTAAAAAGTCAATGACTTGTTCGGGTCGTTCAATTTCAAATTTTTCTTGTACTTCAGGCACTCCCCAAATCTCGATACCATTCCCCATTCGTGATGGGCGATACATAAAAATATGAGGGGACACAAGTTGCGCAAAGTCTTTATCGGGGGTAACCATATAAACGTCAAATCCCTGTCTCTCCGCTTGCTTGGAGAGCGTACCTATAATGTCATCGGCTTCAAAACCTGCCTTTTCTATGATAGGAATATGCATAGCTTCGAGCAATTGATGAATGTAGGGAACAGCAATTTTTATTGCTTCCGGAGTTTCTGATCGATTGGCTTTATAGTCTGGAAAAAGGTCAGATCGTTCAGCGGAACCTCCTTTATCAAAAGCTACCGCGAGATAGTTGGGCTTTTCACGATTGATCAAATCGATTAGAGAATTGGTAAACCCCATAATGGCACTGGTGTCCATGCCTTTGGAGTTAATTCGTGGATTTTTAATAAAAGCATAATATCCTCTAAAAATTAAGGCATATGCATCAAGTAGGAAAAGCTTTTTTTCGTTGGCCATGGTTGTTGATCAAAAATAGGATTATTATTCGGATAAACACAAATTGATGTTTGCATAACAAAAGCAACAAGTTTCACTTGTATATTTGCCGCTATGACAAGATGGATTTTCTTTTTAATTTTTTTCCTACTCTCAAGCTTTTATGCAAGTCAAGCCCTGCGAACATTACAGATCGGGCGTTGGGTTTTGCCAACCTACTGGCTCATTTGCGCAGTGACACTTGCTTTTATTTATTACCAGCTGTCAAATGAGATTAGCGTGGAAAACGAGTTTTTTCGCACCTATGCCATCGGAGCATACATCATGCTTTTTGTCTTTCAATCCTTTCTAATTTTATTTTTGTTTTCTGAGGATATTTTCCGCATTGTCCGTGCCATCATATCTTTTTTCAATCCCGACATGGGACCTGTTTGGGCATCCCGAAGGAAGTTTGTCAGTCAGTTGGCTCTAGGCGTTGCAGCGGTGCCGACTCTTGGCCTTTTGTACGGAATTTTTAAGGGAAAATACAACTACAAGGTATTGCGTTACACTCTCACTTTTGACGACTTGCCCGATGCCTTTGATGGCTTTCAGATCGCACAGGTTTCGGATTTTCACTGTGGTAGTTTTGACAACCGTGCGCGTGTACAATATGGGATCGATTTAGTGAATAAGCAAGAAGCCGATGTTATTGTGTTTACGGGTGACATTGTCAATAACCGAGCTGTGGAATTGGAGCCATGGAAAAAAATATTAGGAACTCTTTCTGCCAAAAATGGCGTTTATTCGGTTTTAGGAAATCACGATTACGGAGATTATTATCCATGGGATTCAGAAGCTGCCAAGGCAGACAATCTTACTGACTTAGTTCGGTTACAAAAAGAAATGGGCTATCAGTTGCTACGCAATGAACATGCTATTCTTGAAAAAGAAGGGAGTCATCTCGCGATTGTGGGTGTTGAAAACTGGGGAACAGGAGGCTTTAAAAAAGCAGGGGACCTCAATGCAGCACTTTCTGGGCTTGACCAAAAAGCCTTTAAAATTCTTTTGAGCCATGATCCTTCACACTGGCAAGTTGAAGTAAAAGAAGGGAATGTTCGGATTCCACTTACGTTGAGCGGACACACCCACGGTATGCAGTTTGGTATTGAGATTCCAGGTCTAATCAAATGGAGCCCTGTAAAATGGCGTTATCCATACTGGGCAGGTGTTTACAAGGAAAACAACCGCTTTCTAAATGTAAATCGTGGATTTGGTTTTTTGGCCTATCCAGGGAGGTTTGGAATATGGCCCGAAATCAGCGTAATTACACTGAAAAAGAGCGCCTAACGCTCACTTTTATTTCAAAATACTATATTTATACTTGACTGTTGATCCAAAAACGTGTGAAATCATGTCTAAATTTGGTGATTTAATTGATGCTAAAATCCCGATTCTTCTCAACTTTTATTCAGAGTGGGATGAATCTGCAACGGAAATGCATGCTACTCTTCGGGATGTGGCTGCTGTTATGGGCGATCATGGAAAAGTGATCAAAATTGATGTAGAAAAAAATCCAAAACTTGCAGAGGCGCTGCGTGTCAAAGGACTACCGACTATGATGATTTATAAGGGTGGGGAAATGGTATGGCGCCAAAGCGGCGATCAAGATGCCAATACAATTATATCTTTAATGAAAGACTTTGTTTAGTTCATTAAAAAAGTAAATTGCTCAACAGTTTCATCAAACACTTTTTCTAATTGCTGTACATGATTGCTATCCTCATCATGCCTTTTGATGGTCGAAAGTAGCGAGCGATAGGCCTCAATCTCAATTCCGATTTCGGTTTCAAAATAGGTGATCTGTTCTTCGGGAATTGTCATAAATCGACCGAGTAAGTCCACATATTGTTGTGCAATATTTCCGCCGAGTTCACGCGCTAGGTCGTTTCGATTGGCTTGATATAATGCAGAGACAAATGGTTTAAGTTCTGTATAGAAATCATACTTTCCATAGATGTAACTAAAGGGTAAAATAGACGTGTAAAAGCTTTCATAAAGTGCGTCAAGTGTTTGATGGTCTTTTGTTTCTGCAACTTCAGTTAATAAGCTTTTATAGCGCTCCACATTGCCAACGATTTCTTCAATCAGTGCTAATTGATCGTCTGAATCCCATTGGGCATAGTACAGCATATATTCCTGATAACCTTTGCTCAGTTCAAAAACAATTTCTCGGGCTTTTTCCTCGGCGCCGGCACGGTAGTAGGCGCGAGCAATGGGGATGACCAAGCTGTAATAACCAAAGCTTTCGACTGGCATTTTTTCCATGGATAAGTCAAGCACTTCAATGGCTTTATCGATCTGTTTTTCATCAATGAGAGCGTTGGCCAAGCGCGTAATGTTAGAGCGAAACGAAATGCTATTTTTTCGAGTTTCGGGATCGTGATAGATATCTGGATTATCTGAATTTCCCCAATCCCAACTCATCACAATTGAATACATCTTCTCTGCATCTATACGACCCATTTGATAGGGATTGTTTGGGTTTGAAGGTGTTTTAATTGGCACAAGTTTATAGACCAGACCATCCAGCTGCAAATATTCTTTCATCCAAAAATACTCACTAGGATCATAGCTACCCCCTGTAAAATAGATGGGTCGCTCCCAATCGTTATTATGCAAAATATCAAGCATCATCAAACGGTTTTTGTACAACCCTGATGTAGGTAGATCGATATCAATATAGTCCACGATCAAATCTGCATCTTCCGCTTTGACAATTCCGCTTTTTAAAACGTTTTCCTTATTTACAGGGATTCGAAGCTTATTGGTTGGATAGTACACCATTTTTTGGGTCGCTTTAGGAATACCGGAAGTCTCCACATTATATTGATCAAGCAGATATTTGTACTGTGTTCGTGGCTGATCGCTACTCGCCCAACGCATAAAGTCTTTAAGCGACCATCTTACAGAATCCAGTAAGGCCTCGTATTTTATATAGTCACGTGTCCCAACGGCATATTGATCGTGTCTGAGTTGTGAGGGAATTGGTGAGCTGGTATAAGTGCGATGTTTCAATTGATCAATATACCAATCGGTCGCCAAAAGCTGCGTATTGATGCTCCGGACATCGGTCCGATACCCTTCAATTTCTTGGGCATACCATAGGGCAAAGGTGTCGTTGTCGCCAATGGTAAAAATCATTGCATCAACGTCTTCTTCTATGGAGTCCAAATATGCTTTTGCTGTAGATTGTGCTGTGTAACGACCTGAACGATCGTGGTCGTCCCAATTTTCAGAAGCTAGGAGAACGGGAACACAAAGAAAACTCAATACACCAACTAGTGGAACGGCCAAGCGAGGACGCAATATTTTTTGCAATCGCTGACCAAGTGCGAGAACGCCCAAAGAAATGAAAATACTGTATGCATAAAACGATCCCACAAGCGCATAGTCACGCTCACGAGGCTCAAATACACGTTCATTCAGATAGACTTTTAGCGCTAGACCAGTAAATAAAAACAG
>JABHGH010000027.1 GCA_018672145.1 Flavobacteriaceae bacterium | reverse complement strand
TTCTTGGTTGCGTCGCTTTTCGAAAGCAGCACCCAAAATATGTTTTGGATTTTGGAAGACAAAGAAGAAGCGGCCTATATGCACAACGACTTAGAGCGTTTATTGCCCAAACACCATGTGTTATTCTACCCTGCCAGCTACCGTCGTCCGTATGAGATTTCGCGCGTCGATAATGCCAATGTGATGATGCGCGCCGAGGCACTCAAGAAAATCAGCACCTCTCAAAAACCAGTGCTACTAGTGAGCTATCCCGATGCGCTGTTTGAAAAAGTTGTCACCCGCAAAGAACTCAAAAAGAAAACCTTGTCGATGAAGGTTGGGGAAAGCATCGCACTTGATTTTGTCAACGAAGTCTTGTTTGATTACGATTTTCAACGTGTCGATTTTGTGTCTCAACCGGGCGAGTTTTCAGTGCGTGGCGGCATCGTCGATGTCTTTTCTTTTGACAAAGAAGAGCCCTATCGCATTGAGTTTTTTGGTGATGATATTGATCGAATTACTAGCTTTGATATCGAAACCCAACTTTCGATAGGCGCACTACGAAAGGTAGAGGTCGTTGCGCATCTCGAAAACAAACTGCAAAGTGAGGATCGTCAAGCGTTATGGGATTTTTTACCGCAAAAGACCTGCTATATCTATCCGCGTGTGGCAGAAATTGGAACTGCTCTCGACCAGCTATTTGTCAAAGCTAAAGAAGTTCATGCCGCGCTAGAAAGTCCGTTGGCACACGGCACGCCAAGCGAGTTGTTTGTCCACGGTCAAGAGCTGATTGTCGCCCTCGACGAACGATTGCATTTGTGTTTTTCTGGCGAAAAGGAAGCGCATCACCTCACGTTTGATTGCCAACCCCAACCCAGTTTTCATCGCAACTTTGACCACATCATCGATCATTTGATCGACAACAAAGCCCAGGGGATATCGAATCATATTTTTTGTAGCTCCCCAACCCAAGTAGATCGTTTTCGTCGTATCGCAAACGAACTCGCTAGCGAAGACTTGTTTGATATTCATGTGATGCCACTCTACCGTGGTTTTATTGACAAGCAACACCAAGTGGCCTGCTATACCGATCATCAGTTTTTTGAACGACATCATAAATTCCGTCTCAAAAATGGGTATGCCAAAAAACAAGCGATTAGTTTAAAAGAATTCAACCAACTTAGTGTTGGAGATTACGTCACTCACATCGATCACGGGATTGGGAAATTTGGCGGACTGCAACGAATCAAGGTGGAAGACAAAATGCAAGAGGCCATCAAGCTCATCTATGGCGAGCGAGACACTCTTTATGTCAGCATCCACGCTCTACACAAAATTGCCAAATACTCGGGCAAGGACGGAGCGGTACCCAAAATCTATAAACTGGGCTCTGTCGCTTGGAAAAAACTCAAACAAAAAACAAAGACAAGAGTTAAACAAATTGCCTTTGACCTTATTCAAGTCTATGCCAAGCGCAAGCTTAAAAAGGGTTTTCAATATGCTTCAGACAGTTATTTGCAACATGAACTCGAGGCGTCGTTTGTCTATGAAGACACCCCAGATCAGCGGAGCGCAACCGAAGCGGTAAAGCAAGATATGGAAAGTGAACAGCCGATGGATCGGCTCGTTTGTGGTGATGTCGGTTTTGGAAAAACAGAAGTGGCTATACGTGCAGCGTTTAAAGCCGTTGACAATGGTAAGCAAGTAGCTGTGTTGGTTCCTACCACGATTCTAGCGTTCCAACACCATAGCACCTTTTCCAAGCGACTGAAAGACTTTCCAGTTCGTGTAGAATACACCAATCGTTTTCGGTCTGCCAAAGACAAACGAGAGATTCTTGCAGACCTGGAAAAAGGAAAAATTGATATTATCATTGGTACGCACCAACTGGTCAACAAAAGTACGGTGTTTAAAAATCTTGGTTTGCTAGTGGTGGACGAGGAACAAAAATTTGGAGTAGGCGTGAAGGAAAAACTACGGGCGCTCAAAGACAATGTGGATGTGCTAACGCTTACCGCAACACCCATTCCACGTACGTTACAATTTAGCTTAATGGCAGCTCGAGACCTTTCCATCATCAACACTCCGCCACCAAACCGCCACCCAATAGACAGTCAGGTTCTCGGTTTTAGCGAAGAAGTGATTCGAGATGCGATTATTTATGAATTACAACGTGGTGGCCAAGTGTTTTTTGTACACAATCGTGTGGAGAATCTGCTCGAGTTTAGCGGTATGTTGCAACGACTTGTTCCCGATGCCAAAATCACAAGTATTCACGGACAAATGGACGGGGGCTCGATCGAAAAACGCATGCGGGATTTTATCGATGGGCAAGTCGATATTTTGGTCGCAACGACCATTATCGAAAATGGTCTTGACGTGCCCAATGCGAATACCATTTTTATTAACAACGCCCATCATTTTGGGCTGAGTGACCTCCACCAAATGCGAGGTCGTGTGGGTCGAAGCAACAAAAAGGCATTTTGTTATTTTCTATCGGCACCTCTTTCTACCCTCACTGACGAAGCACGAAAACGGATGCGAGCGCTCTCCGAACACACCGCGTTGGGTTCTGGCTTTCAAATTGCCATGCGTGATTTGGAAATTCGCGGAGCAGGCGATTTGCTTGGCGGTGAACAAAGTGGGTTTATCAATGAAATTGGGTTTGATACCTATCAAAAAATTCTGAAAGAAGCCATCGAGGAACTTAAAGAAGAACACTTTCAAGAACTTTATCCCGAAGACATTGGCACCTCCAAAGAGGTGCAAATCGATACCGATTTGGAAATCCTTTTTCCTGACAACTACATCAACAATGTACAGGAAAGGCTGAGTTGTTACCAATCACTTCATGAGGTAAAAGATCAAGCACAACTGGAGCAGTTTGCTTTGGAACTGGAAGATCGATTTGGGCCGTTGCCTATGCCGTCGAAAGCACTACTACAAAGTGTCCAACTCAAATGGGTTGCCGCTGCGCTTCATTTTGAAAAATTGGTGCTGAAAAAAGGCAAGTTGATTGGGTACTTTAATACGTCCGCTAAGGATGACTTTTTTGCAAGTGATGGATTTAGCAACTTGTTGAGCAGGCTACAAGGTCATTCCAAAAAAGGATTCATTAAAGAGCGAAAACAAGGGGAAAGCACTCGTTTGTTGCTCACCTTTGAATCCATGGAGAGCGTGGAAAGTGCCTTGATATGTTTGCGAGAGCTAAGCCCTTAAAGCTGTTTGAAGTCTTTAATAATACGGAAGGCCTTATCCACTTGTTGCTCGTTGACCAAAATGGTGAACTCATTGGAAGTTGAAATCACTTCATAGATGTTAATCCCTTCCCACGATAGGCGTTGAAAAACAAAATAATAGATGCCTGGAACGGAGACATTTTCGATAGGTAGCTTAACTGAAATCGATGACAACTCTGTTTCTTTGTGAATACATTCTTCGGCCTTAAAATGCTTTTCAACCTGCTCGGCAAGGTTGCTGCTCACAACGACATTGCACTCATTAACGCCCCGCGAAGAGGTGTAGAAATTTCCTTTATCATCAGAAATTTGAGAAAGTAAATTGGCTTGAGAAGCGAACAAAGTGGACGATACCTTATAGTTATAATCGATAAGAGATGAGCGCACCGTGATATCCCCAACATTGCGAAGTGTTCGTATAATTTTTTGCGAGGATCTAAACTCAAAATCAGAAGATAGGCGCTTAAGAGCCATGACAATGGCGCCGTTGCGCACCTCTTTATCCATCACTTTGGTGATGTCTGGGTTCATGATTCTTGAAAGTGACGTTAGATTAATAATTCCTTGCGTAAGGGCACTGACTAAAAAAGGTTTACTCTTTATGTAATCTTCAACAGCTGATGATATCGTTTTCATTTGACGTTTTAAATCCATAGTAAAAATAGTAAAAAATTAAACAAATTGTTATAAAAATAACGCGTATTTAAAAACAAAAAAAAGCGTTTACGATAATTTCGATTGTACAATTTGTTTTTTTTCCCAAAATGGTCACAACGTCAAAGCGAACATTGATATCCAAATCATTGGATCGCACATAGTGATCGGCCGCAGCTATGAGTCGTTTTTGTTGTTGTTTGGAAACAAAACTTTGCGGATCGCCAAAGAGATTATTGCTTCGCCATTTAACTTCTACAAAAGCAAGAACACTGTCCTTTTGGGCAATAATATCCACCTCGGCTTTACCAAAACGATAATTGCGAATCAAGATGCGGTAGCCACGTTTCCGTAGTACCTCAACAGCGATATCCTCACCCAGACGGCCTCGTGTCGAATTGTTCATTTGGGGTGTATCAATTTTTGAATATAGAAAAAAATAATCAGAGGGTCATAATTGCTTATTTTTGCGATGAAGATACGCCGTATGACACAGAAGAGATATACTATTACCGCAGCATTGCCCTACACAAATGGCCCCATTCACATTGGTCACTTGGCAGGGGTCTATGTTCCCGCCGATATTTATGCGCGCTTTAAACGCATGAAAGGTCAAGATGTCTTTTTTGTATGTGGTAGTGATGAGCACGGGGTTGCCATTTCTATTCGTGCCAAACGAGAAGGCAAAACACCAAAAGAAATTATCGATCATTATCACACGATGATCAAATCGTCTTTTGATGACTTTGGAATTTCTTTTGACCACTACGGGCGTACCTCCGATGCGATTCACCATGAAACGGCAAGTGATTTTTTTAAAACATTATACGATCAAGGTGACTTTATTGAAGAGACGACCGAGCAGTTGTTCGATGAAAAAGCGCAACAGTTTTTAGCCGATCGCTTTGTGGTGGGTACTTGCCCGCACTGTGATCACACCGAGGCCTATGGCGATCAGTGTGAGTCTTGTGGTCGTTCGCTCAATGCAAACGATTTGATCAATCCCGTTTCTACCCTTTCGGGTGAAAAGCCAATCACCAAGGCAACGAAGCATTGGTTTTTACCACTCGATCGTTATCAAGACTTTTTGGAAGATTGGATTCTTAAAGGACATGCCGATGACTGGAAACCCAATGTCTATGGGCAAGTAAAATCGTGGCTAGACGATGGGCTGAAGCCAAGAGCAGTTACCCGTGACTTGGATTGGGGAATTCCAGTACCAGTGCCCGGAGGGGAAAATAAAGTGTTGTACGTGTGGTTTGATGCTCCGATTGGCTACATATCGGCAACCAAAGAATGGGCGCAGAAAAACAACACCGATTGGGAACTCTACTGGAAAGATAAAAACACCGAGCTTATACATTTCATTGGAAAAGATAATATTGTATTTCATTGTATCATTTTCCCATCCATGTTACATGCCGAGGGTTCGTATGTGCTCCCAACCAATGTGCCCGCCAATGAGTTTTTGAACCTTGAGGGGCAAAAGCTATCGACTTCTAAAAAC
>JABHGH010000099.1 GCA_018672145.1 Flavobacteriaceae bacterium | reverse complement strand
CAACTCCTTCGAATCGAAGAGGAATTGGCTAACGTAGCATATTTCCCTCAAGAAAAAGCATTTAAGGTTTTTAAATAACGGATATTTCGTTTAGGTCTCGGTTATTCGGTAATCCTATTGTATTTTTGTAGGACAATCTAAGAAAATGTCCACAAAAGCTACGATAGAATTTGAGGGAAAGCGCATCGAGTTTCCCGTCGTTAAAGGATCTGAAGGCGAGCACGCTATAGACGTAAAATCTTTACGTCAACAGACTGGCCTAATCACCTTTGATCCAGGTTATAAAAACACAGGATCCTGCCAAAGTGGAATTACTTTTCTTGATGGTGAAGAAGGTGTGTTGCGTTATCGTGGCTACGAAATTAATGACCTTGCCGAAAAAGCAAACTTTCTTGAGGTTGCTTATTTACTCATTTTTGGAGAGTTACCAACACATGAGCAACATGACGCATTCTTAAATGATATTAAAGAGGAATCTTATATAGATGAAGACCTCAAAAAAATATTAGAGAGCTTTCCAAAAAGTGCTCACCCAATGGGAGTGCTTTCCTCTTTAACTAGTGGTTTGACAGCGTTTAGCCCAAGCTCTGTTGATGTTAACGCTGATGATCAAATCTATAACGCGATTGTTCGTATCATGGGAAAACTCCCCATTCTTGTTTCGTGGGTTTACCGTAAACGAATGGGCTTACCACTGAAATATGGAGATTATGCCTTAGGTTACGTTGAAAATATTGCGCGTATGATGTTTCGCAAACCCAATAAGGAATATGTTGCTAACCCAATCATAGATGATGCGTTGACCAAGTTATTGATTTTGCATGCTGATCACGAACAGAATTGTTCCACCTCAACAGTTCGAATTGTTGGTTCGTCACATGCTGGTCTTTTTGCTTCGGTCGCTGCGGGTATTTCTGCGCTTTGGGGGCCATTACATGGAGGTGCTAACCAGGCCGTGGTTGAAATGCTAGAAGATATTAAAAACGATGATGGTGATGTGAATAAATACATCAATAAAGCCAAAGACAAAGAAGACTCTTTCCGGTTGATGGGCTTTGGTCACCGTGTTTATAAAAACTTTGACCCGAGGGCGAGAATTATTAAGAAAACTGCCGATGAAGTCTTAAACGATTTGGGTGTTGTAGATCCTGTATTGGACATTGCTAAAAAGCTGGAACAGGCTGCTCTTGAAAATCCTTATTTTGTGGATCGAAAACTCTATCCCAATGTCGACTTTTATTCTGGTATTATTTATCGAACGATGGGTATTCCAACAGAAATGTTTACGGTTATGTTTGCTCTTGGTCGCCTTCCTGGATGGATTGCTCAGTGGAGAGAAATGCGCAAGCAAAAAGAACCTATTGGTCGTCCGCGTCAAGTGTATGTAGGGGAGAGAAAACGGTCTTTTGTTCCATTTGAGAATCGATAATGATCAAATGATATGCTTGTACCGTCTATCTCTAATGAAACCAATCAACTGACATGCGTTCTGTTAGGACTGGCTGATGATAGCGGATCAAATCCAACCATTGATCAAACATACGATCCTAAGTCACGACTGCATATCTCACAGGGTACTTATCCCGTTGAAAAAGATCTTATTGAGCAACTTATCAAGATGCAGTCTGCCCTTGAAAGCAATGGGGTGGAGGTATTGAGACCATCTACAGTTCATAATTGCAATCAAATTTTTAGCAGGGATATTGCATTTGTTATTGATGATCTGTTCTTTATTTCCAATATACTCCCCGCGCGTGCTAAAGAAATTCACGCGATTCAACATATAATTGATCGTATCCCTTCCGATAAAATAATAAATGTTCCTGAAGAGGTCCATGTCGAGGGCGGAGATTTGATTGTTCATCATGACATACTATTCGTTGGTTTTTATGATCAGCCCGATTACGCTGATCTAGTTACCGCAAGAACAAACCGTAAGGCATTAGCGTATTTAACTCATTGTTTTCCTGATAAAAAAGTGATTGGATTTGAACTCAATAAATCAAACACAAATCCTTACAGAAATACACTTCACCTCGATTGTTGTTTTCAGCCGGTAGGAACTAATCTTGCTATCGTATGTCCAGATGGATTTATGCATGAAAAAGATTTTTTGTGGATTGAAAATTACTTTGGAAAGGACAATCTATTTCTTTTAGATGAAAAAGGAATGTTTGAAATGCAATCCAATTTATTAAGTATCCGGCCTGACTTAGTAATTTCTGATCCATCTTTTACTGCTGTCAATGATTGGCTCTCCGCTAAGGGTATTCATGTTGAGCAGGTTCTTTATGACCAAATTTCAAAACAAGGTGGTTTGTTTCGCTGTACCACACTGCCAATCATACGTAAATAATGAATCAACAGACTACTGAACAATTATTGATGATACGGCCAAGTTGTTTTTACACCAACGACCAAACAGCTAAAAACAATTATTTTCAAAAGCAAACAGACGAAGACCATATTTCAACAACGGAAAAAGCTCAGCGAGAGTTTGATGCATTTGTTCTTCAACTTCGATCGTATGGGGTAAGTGTTCACGTGTGGAATGACAGTCTAAGTCCACAAACACCAGATGCACTTTTTCCAAACAATTGGATTTCATTTCATCACCCAAGCACGTTGATTACTTATCCCATGTTTGCGCTCAATCGTCAACTGGAAGTCAACGAAGGTCCGATAGACTTTTTACAAACAAAAGGTTTTTCTTTTCAAAATCTCATTGACTACACTTCTCACATTTCATCCGGTGTTTTTCTTGAAGGAACGGGGAGTATGGTTTTGGACCGGAGTAATTATATTGCCTATTGTGCACTTTCGACACGTACAAATCAGAAACTAATCACCAAGTTCTGTCAAGAAATGGGCTATAAGGCTGTTGTTTTCTCAGCTTTTCAAACTTATAATAATCAGCGTTTACCTATTTATCACACCAATGTTATGATGAGTGTTGGAATGGATTTCGCTATGGTTTGTTTAGACGCTATTGATGATCAAAATGAACGTCAAGCTCTTGTTGCATCTTTGTCGGAGACTAATAAAACCATTTTACCACTGACTGAAGCTCAAATCCATCAATTTGCAGGAAACGTTCTTGAGCTTCGAAATGGCAATGGCAAACGTTTGCTCGCTTTGAGTACCACTGCTTTTAAAGCGCTTACTGGCGAACAAATAGAATACCTCTCTGATCGAATGACCATCGTTCATTCACCTTTGCCCACCATAGAGCAATTAGGCGGAGGAAGTGCTCGCTGTATGATGGCAGAGATTTTTATTTAAAATCACTGAGATAAGCTGCCTTTTGCTTTGTTATTTTTGAGAAAAACCGAGTCACTTTACGATCCATTTCGACTTCAATTTTTTTCGCCTCCGCATGTATTGTATAGCTCGATGCTGTCCCCTTAAAGATGCTAAGCTTATAATAAGGAATAATGATCGCATAAGTTTCTAAAAGACTTCTAAAGCGGATGATAAGCCCTTTTGGACGCAATTCAACGTTGCAAATATCTTGATTGTTGTCGAGTAAAAGCAAGTTAGCAATCTTTGGACTACTACTTATGATTATAAGTTTTGGAGATCCAACCCCCGACAAGGTAAGACGTTCACGCAAGCTAAATGGCTTGCCAACCAATTCTGTTATTGTTTGTTCTTGTTTAGGGTTTTTGTACGAAATGTTGAGTAGCATAAGAACAAAGGTAAATGAATCCGAAACAACATAAAAAGAAGTTATCTTTGCAAACAAATGCATGCGATGTTATTGGTAGATAGAATACGAGAAAGTGTCCAAAAATTTGCAGAGAATCAACATGGTGTCCAACTCAAGTCTGTTGAAATTCAACCCACTAAAAAAGAGTTCGAGGGCGATCTAACGATTGTTGTTTTTCCCTTACTGCGCCACATCAAGTCCAAACCAGCTGAACTTGCAGAACAATTGGGATCATTTATGGCAACTCATTTAGATGTTGTTATTTCTTACAATGTGATTCAAGGGTTTTTAAATCTAACGATTGCGGACAGTCATTATTTATCTTTTTTACAATCCATAGCATCTCCCTCTTCATTTGGGATGAAAGCAGTCAGTGATGAAAGTCAAAAAATATTGATAGAATTTTCATCTCCAAATACAAATAAGCCACTTCACCTAGGTCATGTTCGAAACATTTTACTTGGTGCTTCTGTCTGTCAGCTATTGAGTGCTGCAGGGTATCGTGTTCATAAGACACAAATCATTAACGACCGTGGAATTCATATTTGTAAATCTATGGTTGCGTGGCAGAAATTAGGGAATGGTGAAACCCCACATATGGCAGCTGAAAAAGGCGATGCCTTCGTGGGCAAATACTACGTCGCATTTGATAAACTTTACAAAAAACAGCTTGCCGAGTTAATGGCTTCAGGCATGGACGAAGACCAAGCAAAAAATCAAGTCCCTATTCAAATTGAAGCACAAGAAATGCTTCGTGATTGGGAAACTGAAAACCCAAAAGTTCGTGATCTTTGGGCGCAAATGAACGCTTGGGTTTACGAAGGTTTCGCACAAACCTATAAGCGCCTAGGCGTTTCTTTTGACTCTTACTATTACGAAAGTGACACCTATGTGCTTGGAAAAGATATCATAGTGAATGGACTCCAAGCGGGAGTGTTTACAAAGAAAGAAGATGGTTCGGTTTGGTGCGATTTAAGTACCGATGGACTAGACGAAAAGCTGGTGTTGCGAGCCGACGGCACTTCGGTATACATGACCCAAGATATTGGGACTGCTGTACTTCGCTATAAAGATCATCCCGACATGAACGGCATGGTATATACCGTAGGAAACGAACAAGATTATCATTTTAAAGTATTGTTTTTAATTCTAAAAAAACTCGGGTATTCGTGGGCTTCACGTCTTCACCATTTGAGTTACGGAATGGTTGATCTCCCTTTTGGAAAAATGAAAAGTCGTGAAGGGACTGTTGTTGATGCAGATGGCTTGATGCAAGAGATGGATGATACTGCAGCGGCACTAGCATCTTCTTTAGGTAAGCTCGATGGCTTTGACGAAGACACTAAAAAAGAACTTTATCATCAGGTGGGAATGGGAGCTCTTAAATATTACATATTAAAAGTTGATCCTGGAAAACGTATTCTTTTTAACCCATCTGAATCTGTTGATTTTAATGGCAATACAGGTCCTTTTATTCAGTACACCTATGCTCGTATTCAATCTATATTGAAAAACGTTGATGTCCTTGATTTACCATTCAACATGAACATTCCTTTAGAGCCAAAGGAAAAGGAAGTACTAAAGTGGCTTGAGCTCTATCCACAGATGATTCAGAACGCTGCGGAGCAGTATAGTCCTGCTATAGTGGCAAATTATGTTTATGAGTTAGTAAAGCGATTTAACTCCTATTACCAACAGGTTGTGATTTTATGTGAAGATCAGTCAACACGTAACTTTCGTGTTCGTTTAGCTAGTCAAGTAGGGTGTGTGATTCAATCGGGGATGCATATTCTTGGAATAAGCTGCCCAAAACAGATGTAAAAAAAAACCACCCTAAGGTGGTTTTTTCTAATTCAAAATGGTTGTAAATTGATTACTTGCTTTCTTTAACAGCAGCAGCATAGACAACTAAACCAAATCCAATTTTATTGATCGCGTCACCAATGTTGTAAACAACATTCATGTCAAGACCGATATTTTGGATTCCATTGTACCATAATGAAGGATCAGCTTCTGCTGTTCCAATCATATATCCGAGTGGGTAAATTGCCCAACCTACAAGTACAAACCAGAATAGGGTGTTGTGTGCTTTTTCAACTGCACCACCAGCAGACTTAGCTAACTTAGCAGCTTCACCATACTTAATGATATACACAATTGCAAAATATGCTAAACCTGAAAGTAAGCCCCAAAATGCAGCGTTACCCATT
>JABHGH010000077.1 GCA_018672145.1 Flavobacteriaceae bacterium | reverse complement strand
TTTTTCAGCTTCAAATTCTTCGGTGAAAAAAGGGGAATCTCTAATTGATACAGTCAACAATATACTCTCCATGAAAGTGGATATGGTTGTCATGCGTCATCCTAATCCTGGTGCTTCCATGTTTCTATCAAAGCATGTCCATGCAAGTATTGTAAATGCTGGTGATGGAGCGCATGAACACCCAACACAAGCGCTTCTAGATTGTTTTTCAATTCAAGAAAGACTCGGCGATGTGTCTGGGAAAAAAGTACTTATTGTCGGGGATGTTCTTCACTCTCGAGTTGCTCTTTCAAATATTTTTGCACTAAAGAAATTAGGTGCTGAAGTTAAGGTTTGTGGTCCGTTAACCTTGATGCCAAAACATATAGAAACATTAGGCGTCACTGTGGAAACAAACCTGAAAAAAGCGCTTGCATGGGCAGATGTTGCAAATGTGCTTCGTGTTCAATTTGAGCGTATGCGAACAAGTTATTTTCCCTCAAACCGTGAATATGCGATGCAATACGGAATCTCTAAGGAGGTTTTGCGTGATATTGATAAGGAAATTCTCATTATGCACCCTGGCCCAATCAATAGAGGAGTGGAAATCTCATCTGATGTTGCCGACTCAGAAAATGCAATTATTCTAGACCAAGTTGAAAATGGCGTAGCCGTCCGAATGGCAACTCTTTATTTATTGGCAAGTAAACTCTAACCATGCAGATTGAAGTTAAAGACAATATTGCTTTTATTAGCTATGAAAAAAATGACGTCATGGGGCGTCCATTTCGTGATGAAATCAAACGAAACTATAAAACCATAAGTTCCAATAATATTATTTTAGATTTATCTAGTATGGACACTGTTTTGTCAAAACATATTAAAGATTTTTCAGAGTTGGCAACGTATCACACGAAAACGAATAAGAAATCTTTTGTGCTTGTAACTGGACCTCTTTCTTTGAAGCTACTTCCTGAAGGTTTACAGGTTGTTCCTACGATGAATGAAGCACTTGACACTGTGGAAATTGAAGAAATTGAACGTGATTTAGGATTTTAATGAGGCTCACAATATTAGGTTGTCACTCTGCTACGCCTAGAGCTGACAAGGCACAAACATCACAAATTTTATCAACGACAAATCACCATTTCCTTATCGATTGCGGAGAAGGTACTCAAGTGTTGTTGCGAAAAGCAAAAACCAAGTTTGCTCATATCAAACATATTTTTATTTCTCATCTTCACGGAGATCATTTTTATGGTTTACCTGGTTTAATCTCTACATTTCGTTTGCTTGGCAGAGAAGCACCATTACATATTTATGGACCAAAAGGAATTAAAGAAGCGATAACTATACTTCTTAAACTCTCTGATTCTTGGACGAATTATCCTTTGCATTTCCATGAGCTGTCTTCGAAAGTACCTACTCTCTTATTTTCAGATGAAAAAATACAAATTCACACGATTCCGTTGAAACATCGAGTTTATACAAATGGGTTTTTATTCACGGAGCTTTCAAAAGATCGTAAGATTATCTTTGATGCAGTTCAAAAGCATGGTATTGATGTCAGTCAAATAAATAACCTCAAAAAAGGCAAGGACGCTACTGACAGTGTAGGTCGTGTTATTCCGAACAAGACCTTGACTCTAGACCCAGATCGCGCTAAAAAGTATGCCTTTTGTAGCGATACAGCATACTTTCCTGAAATCATTAAGGTCATTCAAGGAGCAGATTTGCTATATCATGAATCAACTTTTCTGGATGACAATGAAGAGTTGGCAATAAGAACTAAACATTCTACAGCTAAACAGGCAGCTCGCATTGCGAAAAGTGCCCATGTAAAGCAGTTACTCTTAGGACATTTTTCCTCACGTTACAAAAACCTGGAACTTTTTGGATCAGAAGCTGCAGAGGTATTTCCGAATGTTGCGATTGCTCACGACGGAATGTCGATAGATTTTTAATGATTTTGTACTTTCACAAAAAATTGAGATTCCTATGGATTTATCTGACTTACGTAAGCAATATACTAAAGGTGAACTTTTAGAAAAAGAGGCACCTCAAAATCCTTTTGATTTGTTTGGTCACTGGTTCGATGAGGTTCAAAAAGCGGGCATCGAGTCTGAAGCAAACGCGTTGACTCTCAGTACTATTGATCTTATGGGTAGTCCAAAATCAAGAGTGGTTTTACTCAAAGAAGTGCGTGAAGATGGGTTTGTTTTTTTTACTAATTACAACAGTGAGAAGGGGCAGTCTATTGCAAAACACAACAAGGTTTGCCTGTCTTTTTTTTGGCCTAGTGTAGAACGTCAAATCATTATTCAAGGAATAGCACAAAAGCTTTCAGACAAAAACTCGGATCAGTACTTTAGTTCCAGACCAAGAGGTAGCCAATTGGGTGCGCATGTGTCTCACCAAAGCAGAGAAATCGATGATCGCTCATCGCTTGAAGATAGATTGGCACAACTTGAAGTAGAATACAAAGACAAGCCTATCCCACGCCCTTCTCATTGGGGCGGATTCGTTGTGTCTCCTGTCTTTTTTGAGTTTTGGCAAGGCCGCCCAAACAGGCTTCACGACCGCTTAGTCTATCATCAAACAGGTGTGAAATGGTCCATAAATCGCCTTTCTCCATGAAAACATGGGTAATGGTCAGGCACGCAAAGTCCTCATGGGAGTTCAATGTTTCTGATCGAGAACGACCACTTGCTACACGAGGAATTCATGACGCCGCACTTGTTGCAAAAGAACTAAATACATACAATTTTCACTTTGACAAAGTGTTTAGCAGCCCAGCTAAACGTGCTTTTGACACTTCATTAATCATGCTAGATAATATTGGAATTTCTACTGAGGATGTTATCGTGGAAGAGCAGCTCTATGATTTTGCCGGATCACAAATAGTAAAGTTTGTTCGTGGTCTACCGAAGTCGTTCGATACGATCCTCACTTTTGGTCATAACGATGCCTGTACACATCTGGCAAAGACATTGGGCGGCTATACTGAATCGAACATTCCCACAGCATCAGCTGTTATTTTTCAATTTGATGTATCTTTATGGTCAGAAATAGAGATGTGTAGGTGCACATCAATTCTCCCAAAAACACTTCGTTAGATGACAGAAAATAGGTTTGTCAATAGAGAAATTAGCTGGCTTGATTTTAATGCTCGTGTATTGCAAGAGGCAAAAGACGAAAACGTGCCACTTATTGACCGATTGCGTTTTATTGGTATTTTCTCCAATAACCTTGATGAATTTTACAAAGTACGTTATGCGACTGTCAAGCGCATAGCACGAGTAGAGGAAGCGAAAAATAAAGTTTTTGGTGACCGCCCAGCCGAGGTGTTACTACAAGAAATCACTCAAAAAACAATTGATCTTCAAAAGGAAAGTCTTGAAATCCTGAACTCTCTTCATGCTGCCCTTGAAAAAGAAAATATTTTCTTTGTAAACGAGACAGAAGTTAATGAAGAACAGCAGGTTTTTATCAACACACACTTCTCACAAGAGATAGGACCTTCGTTGGTGACTTTAATGCTAAATGATATTCAGTCGATATCACGCATTAAGGATAGCAATGCTTATTTGGCAGTACGTTTGGAGCTTGTCACTGAGAGTCATCCCTATTTGGACCCTGTTCAATATGCATTGATTGAAATTCCATCTTCTTTAAATCGTTTTGTTGTTCTGCCCTCTGTGAAAGGAAAGACCCAAGTGATGATGCTTGACGATTTAATTCGAACGCAGCTCTCCACCATTTTTGATGTGTTTCAGTGCAATAAAATGGAGGCGCATATGGTTAAGTTTAGTCGAGATGCCGAACTGGATATCGACGATGATTTTTCGAAAAGTTATGTAGAGAAAGTGGCAGAAAGTGTAAAAGATCGCTCCCACGGTGAGGCAGTTCGATTTGTGTATGATAAAGAGATCGCTGAAGACACACTTTCATTACTTCTCAATCGACTAGAAATCGACAATCGTGACAGTGTTATAAACGGTGGCAGATACCATAACCGAAGAGATTATATGAATTTCCCTGATCTGGGACGTACAGACTTACGCTACCAACCTTTGGAACCATTACCAATTGTCGATTTTGATTTAAATCGGAGTATGTTTTCCCAGATTGCTGTTAAGGATCGATTGATGGCCACACCTTATCACTCTTTTGCTTATTTGGTAAAATTTCTTCGTGAAGCAGCGATAGACCCTAAAGTAAAAAGCATATCCATTACAATTTATCGACTGTCTAAACTTTCGAACGTAGCGAGCTCACTGGTGCAAGCCGCTAGAAACGGAAAGCGCGTGACCGTTCAAATTGAACTGCAAGCGCGTTTTGATGAAGCAGCCAACATTCGCTACGCCGAGGAAATGAAAAAAGAGGGTATTAGACTCATTTTTGGCGTTCCTGGATTGAAAGTGCACTCCAAGATCTGTATTGTACATCGATTAGAAGGGGATAAGCTCAAGCTATATGGCATTGTTAGTACTGGAAACTTTAATGAATCTACGGCAAAGCTCTACACAGACTACACCCTGTTTACGGCCTATCAGCCAATTCTTAAAGAAGTTGATAAGGTTTTCCAATTCCTAGACGCGAGTTATCGCATTAACAAATACAAGCACTTGGTGATCTCTCCTCATAAGACAGCATCTTATTTCACTTCCTTAATCAAAAGTGAGATCAAGAATGTAGAGAGCGGAAAAAAAGGAATGATTCGTCTAAAAATGAATAGTTTGACCAATTATTCGATGGTTGAAAGTCTTTATAATGCGAGTCGATCTGGTGTGAAAATCCAACTTATTATTCGAGGAGTTTGTTGCTTGATCCCCGGCGTTAAAGGCATGAGTGAAAATATCGAAGTGATTAGCGTTGTGGACAAGTTCTTAGAACATACACGCCTAATGATTTTTGAAAATGATGGGAATCCACATGTTTTTATCTCCTCTGCAGATTGGATGACACGAAATATCGAAAATAGGGTAGAGGTGTCTTGCCCTATCTATGACGCTGAAATCAAAAGCGACCTTATCGCTAATTTTTGGATGACTTGGAATGATAATGCAAAGGCTCGTATTTTAAACGGAACTACCCCAAACATGTACAAATCTTCATCCGACAAGCGTCAACGGTCGCAAATTGAAATCTATAACCACTACAAAAACAAGCTTTCCCTTGAAGATTAAGAAGTATGCCGCTATTGATGTTGGATCAAATGCCATACGACTGTTGATCATGAACATCATTGAGCGAAAAGACAAGGAGCCTTTGTTTACTAAAAATGCGATGGTTCGAGTTCCTATTCGTTTGGGATCAGATGCGTTCGTTATTGGAGAAATATCAAAGACGAATAAAAAACGTATGATTGATTCGATCAAGGCATTTAAGCTTCTGATGAAGGTACATCATGTGGATCGTCATCTTGCCTATGCTACTTCTGCGCTTCGTGAAGCCACAAACGGCCAGCAGCTTACCAAAGAAATCCTTTCCAAAACGGGGATACATATCGAAATCATTGATGGTTATCGTGAGGCTGAAATCATTGCGTCTACTGACCTTTATAAAATTGTAAAACCAGATAAAAACTATCTATATGTAG
>JABHGH010000094.1 GCA_018672145.1 Flavobacteriaceae bacterium | reverse complement strand
TGGTCTTGTGCTGCAGGTTTTCGAGTAGGGCCTTTACAGCTTCATACAGCAATAAGCGATATAGGAGCAATCAAAAACCCGGCACACTCACAAGGATTTGGAGTGCAAATGGGGATGAGTTATGTGTTTCCGTTTGCGTTACATCCGTAGTTTTACAAACTAATCTAGGTTTTTCTCTGATTTTCCCAGCTCAAAACTTTCTAAGCTAAAATACGCTAGAGAAGCTAGTAAATGATCAAAAATATCTGCTGTCAAATGCTCGTATGTTTTCCAATTTTTGTCAGTGCTAAACGCATAAACCTCTAGTGGCGTGCAACCAAATTTGTTTGGCGCAAGCTGACGACACATTACGGTAAGATCTTTGCTGATTTTGGGGTGCATTTCTAAATATTGCTCGACATAATTTCTGTAAACGCCTAAATTAGTGAGGTTTCGACCATTAATAGCGAGTATTTTGTTTGCGCCAGAAGAACTATTGTCGCTGTCTATTTCATTGCTAATCTCTTCAAGGTATGAGGAAATCCGATCTATGTTTTGGATTTTTGTAAGTTCATCTTTTTCGAAAAAGCGAATACTCGGTGTACTGATAAGTATTGATCGTTTAATGCGACGCCCTCCAGACTCTGCCATTCCACGCCAATTTTTAAAGGAATCAGAAATCAAATTGTATGTAGGAATCGTCGTTATTGTCTTGTCAAAATTTTGAATCTTAACAGTAGACAAGTTAATTTCTATCACATCACCATCAGCACCATATTTTTCCATTGTCACCCAATCTCCAATGCGAACAAGATCGTTGGCGGCAATCTGAATGCTTGCAACAAATCCCAAAATGACATCTTTAAAGACCAGTAGTAACACTGCAGATAGCGCCCCCATTGCAGTCAGGAAGTAGCCAATTTCTTTTCCTGTGAGTATAGAGAAAATCACGACAATCCCAATGATCCATGTTAAGAGCATAAACACTTGGATGTAGCTGTCTATGGGCTTGTCTTTGAATGATGGTAAAGTTTGCAGGAAAAAACGAATAGCTTGCAAAACACTACGTAAAATCCATATCGTAATAACTACTCCATAAACATTGAGAAGTGAATAGATAAACACGGTAGTCTCTGCACTGTTGATCACCCAAAAAGGGACAACAGAGAACAGAAAAAAGTAAGGAATTAGTCGCGCAACATAAACAGGGAATCTAGAAGAAAGCAAGAAATCGTCTACATGGTTTTTGGTGCGTTTGGATATTTTTTTAAGAATATTCGTGATAACATATTTGGCGCCAACAACGAATAAATACGAAATAGCAGCCAATATTAGTGACACAACCAAAAAGTCAATCCACCAAACCAAAGCAGCATCCATATTTTGTTTTTCTAGTAAATCGATAAGATAATGACGACTGTATTTCATAGTGGAGTAAAATTATTACCTTTATTAGACATTTATAAAGATAATCAAAGTTAAAAAAAAACGCCTGCACTAAGTAGTATATAGCACAGGCGTTAAAACAATAACTAACAAAAAATTATTTAAGACATTATTAATAATACATTTATCGTGCCAAACTTACTCCACAATTCGGTTTTTAGCTATCAGCTATTGATTTTAGCATTTTTTTTAATGCCTTTCACTGAGATCTCGTCCCAAAATTTCACCATTGAACCAATTCGTATTGAGTATATTAATCCAGACACTCACAAGCTCACAACATTAACAGAGGGTCTTTGCGATATTAAAGCTGTCGAACTTTCAAGAGTTGACAATTATTTTGACATCTTTTTCACTAAACACCAAGACGATGACCCCGATGATATAAACTATTTTTTTAAGCTTTACAATGAGAGTCCGTCTAGCAATTGGTTTAGTTTTGAAGATGAACTTCGTTTGGTTGGCCTTGATAATGGAAGTTATATATTGCAAATCATAGGGAAGACCAACGATGGACTACAATCCGAAAACACGATTGAAATCCACTTGGAGGTTCCACCACCTTATTGGAGAACGTGGGGGTTTTTTTTGCTAATTGGACTTGTTATTGTTGGAATTATTTCTCTTTGGAGAGTATATGAGTACAAGGTGTTTAAAGTTCAAAAAGATAAAGATCTAGAAATCTCAAACCTAGAAGCACGTGCTTATCGAGCGCAGATGAACCCACATTTTATTTTTAACGCATTGAATGGGATGCAGGCCGCTATGCTTCTTCATGGTGAGGAAGAATTCAATAAATACATCTCCTCGTTTTCAAAACTCATTCGAGATACAATTGAAATGAGCAGCCAAGACAAACTCAGCTTGTCTGACGAGCTCCAGTATATCCAAAATTACATTGCTTTGCAGGCACTCCGATTGGAGAATCCCATTCACTTGACATTTCACATTGATGATAAGATTATCCCAGAACAAGTTTTTTTACCTTGTATGATGCTTCAGCCTATCGTTGAAAATGCAATTGTTCATGGACTGATTCCAAAAGAAGTGGAGAACAAAATTGATATTCACTTCTATCATCAGATTTATTTTTTAAAGTGTCGTGTTATAGACAATGGGATTGGAAGAGTGGAGGCCAAAAAACAAAGTGAAGGTTATGAAACAACCCATAAATCATTTGCTACTAAAATCATGAAAGAACGGATTGATATTTTTAACTACTATAACAAACGTAAACTTAGTTTCAGCATTGAAGATTTATATGATGAAGATGGCAAGGCAAATGGCACAGCTGTCAACCTAATGGTGCCACTAGAGTTTAAGTCTAGGACAAAATAAGGTCCGCAAATGAAAATACCACAGGAAATCCTTTTTGGGTAAAATACTCTTGGCTGTTCTCAGGTCCGCAAGCCAAAACAAAATCACCACCCCAAGCACCCAAACTTTTAACAACCCCTTTATAGTCTGAGAACAACGTTTCTTGAATAGGCGGTATGCCAATCATTTGAGAAATTACACTTTCGTGCACAATCATAAGCTTTTGAAAATCGCTCACTCTTTTAGCTTCTAAAAGCATTTTTGTTATGGCATCAAGAGAATTGCGTTTTTCATCTGTAATTCCTCTATAATGCTCATTGATTGCCGTTCGGCTATTTTGCTTTTTGTTGATATAAATAAAATGCAAACTTTGATGAAAGCCAGGCTTAAAAACGACCTCATTGACAAGCGGCTTATGAGCAACAAGCTGATAAGTTATGGGACTACGTTTTTGAGCACAAGCGATGTCATATCCACTTCCCCCAAAAATCTTGCTTTGCAGTTGGTACGCATTAACGCCTGCCCATTGCGCTACATTGTTAATGAGTGTGGAGGAACTTCCTAGGCCCCAATCACGATTAAAATCCAATTGAGTTTCGACCACAACTCCCTTCTCAGGGGACATAAATTGTGGATTCATTTTACGAATCAGTAAAAATAATTGCTGCAAGCGTAAAGCAGTTTCACCCATGCTATTCTTTGGTGAAAAATCAGTTATTTTGAATTGATCCTCAAACCATATTTGCCCATCTGCGTCTTTTGCAATCCAATGAATTTCAGCTTTATCATGTTGAACAACGGTCATGGTTTGTCCCAGCTTTGTTGGTAAAGCCAATGCAAGCGCACCGTCAATTACCCCATACTCACTGGTGATGAGTAGTTTTCCAGCACTAAAAAAACTTAGTTTTTTCGCCATGTCATAAGGGCTTGTTCTACGGAGTTGAAACTGATAGCATTGGTTTTAAAATGCGTAATCATAGCAGTTTTTTCTTTTGAAGTTGCTCCCAACTGATTGAGGATATTGAGAAGATGCATTTTCATATGCCCTTTCTGAATACCTGTGGTCACCAGAGAGCGGATGGCAGCAAAATTTTGCGCCAAGCCTCCAACGGCCATGATTTTCATTAAGACTCTAGCTCTGGGATGTTGTAACAGTTCGTTTGACCATTTCACCAAGGGGTGCAGCTTGGTGAGCCCGCCAACTGTTCCAACGGCTAGGGGTACTTCGAGTTCAAAGCAAAACACACCATCTTTTACCCAAGCCTTAGAGAGTCCTCTATACTGTCCGTCTCGAGCTGCATAGGCGTGTATACCTGCTTCAATCGCCCTAAAATCATTACCCGTAGCAATCGCCAAGGCATCGATGCCATTCATAATCCCTTTGTTGTGGGTCACGGCACGGTAGGGATGATGGTGTGCAATATTCACTGCTTGAACAAATCTTTGGGCAAATTCAGCTCCATTTTCACCTAGCTCATCAACTGGACAAGTTACCCAAGCCCTTGCCCGACTCTCCGGCACATAGTTTGAAAGAATACTCATCACCACCTCAATTGCCTTATCTTCATCAGAAAAACCATCATAGTTTAGCGCCTCTTGCTTTAGTGTAGTTGACAATTGCTCTAAACAGGAGTTGATAAAGTTGGCTCCCATCGCATCTGCGGTTTCAAAACGGACATGTAATTGGTAGTAGTTGTCAATGCTTTCGGAGCAGTTGATGAGCTCAATGTCAATAATCCCTCCACCACGTTTACGCATATTTTCTGTGATGCTTTCCGTTTCCTTTAATAGCGTTGACTTGATGGATGTGAAAAAATCATGCAGTAATTGATGACCTCCATGAAAGAGAAAATGGACTTGCCCTGATTTTTCTGTTCCGATAACTTCAGCATGAAACCCGCCACGAGTTGACCAGAACTTGGCTGCATTGGCGGAGGCAGCAACCACGGAGCTCTCTTCAGTCACCATGGGGAGTATATAGGTTTTGTCGTTGATTAAAAAGTTTGGCGCAACAGCCAATGGCAGATAAAAGTTACTGACAGCATTTTCGATAAACTCGTCGTGTAGCTGTTGTAGTTTTTCGTCAGAATTCCAATAACTTTCGAGTATTTGTTTTGCCTGCGTTGGGTTGGCAAAGCATTCACTGGCTAACCAGTTAATTTTCCCTTGCTTTGTTTTCTTGGAAAACCCCGCGATCATGTGCGGATTTTTATTCATAGTACGAATATACGTCATAAAAACACTAATCTAAAAAAGCGAATTATTGAAAAGTCATATATTAGCGTAGCTCAATCAAAAACAGCTATAAAATGGAATATCAATTTGGAGGATCCGCATTAAATCAAAAATTAATAGCAGGGCATCCTGTTGGATTATTTGTCTTATTCTTCACAGAAATGTGGGAACGGTTTAGTTATTACGGAATGCGCGCCATTTTGGTTTTATTCCTCACATCTTCCATCATGAATGAGGGCTGGGCTTGGGAGCGTGAGGACGCTCTTGAATTGTATGCTTGGTATACAGGTCTTGTGTATTTAACGCCCATTTTTGGAGGATTATTAGCAGATAAGTTCTTAGGCTATAGAAATGCAACCGTTCTTGGCGCCTTGATCATGACTCTTGGTCACGCATGCATGGCGCTTGAAACTTTTTCATCTACATTCTTTTTCATCGGGCTTAGTGGTTTGGTAATCGGAAACGGTTTTTTTAAACCCAATATTTCATCTATCGTTGGTCAGCTCTACAAAAATGGTGACATCCGAAAAGACGGGGGTTACACCATTTTCTATATGGGAATCAACGCAGGAGCTTTCTTAGGAATTTTATTGTGCGGTTATATTGGAGAAAAAGTCGGCTGGCATTTGGGTTTTGGTTTGGCGGGTGTGTTTATGTTCTTCGGGATGCTTCAATTTTGGTTTGCACAGAAAATATTTGGAAATATCGGATTGTCCCCTAAACAACTTAAACAAGCAGACACCAAAGACGATGAAGTCGAAGAAGTAGTGCCAAAGAAAGTCGAAAAAGATCGTCTATTTGTAGTGATTATTTTTTCACTTTTCACCATTTTCTTTTGGTGGGCTTTTGAACAAGCGGGTGGGTCAATGACAATTTTTGCAAACGACTATACCGAAAGAAATCTGGTTGGTACAGCATCGCAAACATTCAAGATTGCAAACTCCATCATCACCCTAGTTCCGATGGTGATCCTCACTTATGTTCTCTATAGTTTGTTTCGGAAAATTATGAGTAAATATATGCTTTCAAACTTTTTCCTTGGTTTGAGTTTTGCGATTATCTGGGGCATTGTGATTTGGATGCTAAAGCGTGAATTTGAATCTGATATCGCAGAAATTCCAGCTTCTTGGTTTTCAGTTCTTAACTCGTTATTTATTGTAATTTTTGCACCAGTTTTTTCGAAAATATGGGCTTCTTCTTGGAACCCTAGTGGTCCAGTCAAATTTGCAATCGGACTTATTTTGCTTGGACTCGGCTTTGGTTTTTTATCCTATGGAGCAGCTGGCATTCCAATGGGGGCAAGCTCTGCTAGTGTTAGTATCTTTTGGTTAATCATGGCCTATTTATTCCACACTCTTGGTGAGCTCTGTGTATCTCCCGTAGGATTGTCATATGTGAGTAAGTTGGCTCCGAAGCGATTAGTGGGCTTGATGTTTGGAGTTTGGTTTGTGTGTAGCGCATTGGCAAATTTTCTTGGAGGATTAACAGGAAGCTATATCGATACTATTTCAGAGTCTTACGGCCTGTCCGTCTTTTTCTTAATCTTTACAGCTATCCCTGTACTAGCAGGACTTTTAATGATTATTTTAAATTCTACCTTAATCAAAAAAATGCATGGTATCTCGTAGTCTATTGATCCTATTTGTTGGCTTTTCATTTTTTGCGACCGCTCAAGTCAAATGGATGAGTTTTGACGAGGCATTGACAGCACAAAAGACCAGCCCTAGAAATATTATTGTTGATGTCTATACAACTTGGTGTGGACCATGTAAGATGCTTGATAAAAATACGTTTGGAAACGCAGAAGTAAGTGCTTTTATCAATGAAAACTTTTATCCAGTGAAGTTCAATGCAGAGGGAAACTCCAAAGTCAATTTCAATGGGAATATCTTTGAAAATCCAAAGTATGATCCCAGCCGACAAGGGCGAAACGCTCGACATCAGTTCACGGCATATCTAAGAATTACCGGCTATCCTACTGTTGCGTTTTTTGATGAAAACGCTAATTATTTGGCGCCTATTGTTGGTTATCAGAACGTTCAGCAAATGGAGTTTTATCTTAAGCTTTTTGTTTCTGGAGATTATAAAAAATTCACCTCTCAACAGGATTTCACGAACTACTTTAAAAATTTCAAAGCCCAATTTAAGGGTTAGCGAGCACATAAGCTCCTGAAGCTGCTGTGTCATGTAATAAGACATTGTATTTGGCGCAAGTTTTTGCCCAACGTTTCACATAACTTTTAAAATTGCTGCCGTCACTGACAATTGTCTTTGGCTTTATCTTTTCAATAAGATCATCTAGATGCACTTTCGGATTATTCCGTAATAAAACAATACCGCCCTCTAGGGAAGGGAAATCATAAATGCCATTTTTATCAACGATCAACAACGATTCATTTTGCCATTCAAATCCAAAGGGGAGGGTTTGTTTTTTCTGCACTGCGACTTGACGATCCAAACAATATTGGTTGATGATTTTCGGATCTACATTTTGTAAATTCTCGGACAATATGAGCGCCCTTTTCTTATTTTTTGAGATTAGAATTGTGTTTTTATATTGATGTAATATGACGAGTTCTTTTACAGATGTTAGAGATTGATAAATGGAATAATGGAATCCAATGGACAGAAAAGTCAAAATGCTCAAATTCAACAATGTTCTTTTCTGCAGTGTCAAAAACAAAAAAAAGATTAACGCAGCGAGCAGGGTAGCGTCTAGCCCATCAAAAGGAATATTTGTTACTAAAAAGGACTCTTGCTCGGCAACGTATGCTATCAGTTGATTCATTTGATGGAGGATTCCATCCAGTAATTTCCCATAATGGTTTGCGCCATAAGTCCATGGCGCTATGATTATTCCGACAAGACCAGCTCCGAGAATAATGCCCAAAAAAGGAATGATAACCAGATTGCTGACCCAGAATAGTGCTGGAAATTGATGAAAATAATAGAGACTCAATGGGAGTGTCGATAGTTGTGCAATGCAACCCAAAATAAGCAGGTCCCATACTCTTTTAAAAATGATTTTTTTCGGACGATAAAATGCCTGGATCTTTGGCATTACCCAAAGGATGCCAAATACCGCCGAGTAGCTCAATTGAAAACCAACTTCATAGACCAATGAGGGTTTTATCAAAATGAGTGTAATCATTGATAACCATAGCTGTTGAAGCGGCAGGCCAACACGCTTTATCACGCTGGTAAGTCCCAAAAAGCTAAACATGGTGACTGCACGCAAAACAGAAGGAGAGAGTCCTGTCAAAAAAGCATAACCCCAGAGTGAGATTGTTACACAGAGAAAGCCAACCCAACGATTGTATTGAGAGTAAGTAGGGATGATAAGTCGAAAAAATGATTGTAAGATGAGCATAAGAACTCCGACGTGTAAACCCGATATTGCTAAGAGATGAATAGCTCCCGCACTCGCATAATCTGCCTGTAAGTCATTATCAATTTCTGAGCGATCCCCAAGCACCAGAGCGTGTAAAACTGCCTTTGATTTGTTGCGCATACCAAGATTATCAATATGCCCAAGCAACTGTTTTCTCAGACGATGGGCATACCCTTGAATCGTAGGTTGGTATTTCACAAAAGTAAGCTCATCGCTTGTGCTTTTAAATTGAACAAATACACCTTTTTTTTTCATGTATGCTGCAAAATCAAAAGCACCAGGATTGGATGGTGAGGGAATCAATTCGATTTTTGCAGTCGTCAAGTATTTTTCTCCAGGAAGAAGTAAAGCGGTAGTTTCGAGTTGTAAAAGAGCAAGTCCATTTGATTTTTTAAGATCAAGCTGTTCAATGTCCACGACATATGATTGACTATAATCTGTAGGTTTACGAACAGACTTGACCGTAAACCCTACAATTGCTGGTTTGTCATTTGTTTTATGCTTGTGTGATATATGCAGAGAGTTTTGCAAAGGATTTCGTGTTTCTGCCCATTGTCTTCCGCCAATAAAACTCAAGAAAGAAAAACTGATGATAAACCCAATACGCCAACCCTTGTAATGACATACATAAGAGAGCATGAACAAAGTAATAGGGAAAATGAGATGAAGTGGCGTTGAATGAGGATAAGCTAAAACACCTAACACGAAGCATATGGTACAGTAGGCAAGTGGGGACATTTACGAAAGGTAGTAAATGTTATTTAATCATTCTTCGAGTTTGTGCATACGCCTTGTTCCAATAGCCCTCGCGTAGTGACGATACAATAACTCCTCTTGAAGAGGAAGCATGGATAAAAAGAGGTTCTCCTCTTTTGGTTCCGACGACGATACCCGCATGCGTAAGCTTCCTTTTTTTTGAGGTTCTAAAAAACAGTATATCACCGGGTTTTGCGCGACTTTTAGAAATTCGTTTTCCCTCTTTTCGTAGCAGATTAACAGTTCTAGAAACACGAAGCCCTTGTTTTTTGTAGGCATTGTGAATCAGACCGGAGCAATCAATGCCACTAGAAGAGTTTCCGCCCAATCGATATGGGGTGCCGAGATATTCCTTAGCGTAAAAAACTACCCCATCGCGAGGTTTCATTTTCTTACCACTTTTTAAAACACCACAACCATTAGCAATAAAAAATAGAGCCATCAAGTAAATGATTTTACGCATGACTTCGCTGATGAATTAGAGATGCTGTTTTCTCACTTGCGCCTTCGCCGCCTAGCTCTGCAATCAAATCGTTATAGCCCGAAATGACTTCAGCTCGACCCTTCTTTGAAAGAATGTTACCCAAAGCACGTGAAAGTTCCTTAGGGTTGCATTTCTTCTGGATGAGCTCTTCAACGAGTAAGCGATTCATGATTAAGTTGACAAGAGAAATATATGACAACGATACAATGCACTTGGCTATAGCATAGCTCAATGGGCTCGTTTTGTAACATACCACTTGTGGTATTTTTAAAAGCGCAGTTTCCAAGGTGGCTGTTCCACTAGTTACAAGAGCAGCTTTTGAAGAACTCACTAACGCATATGTTTGGTCAATCACAATAGGAACATTTGGCGCAAATTCATTGTAAAGTGATTTTTCAATAGCAGAAGTTCCTGCGATCACAAAAGTGTAATCCGGAAACTGGTCTTTTACAGAATTCATTACGCTTAGAAGCTTGCGAATTTCTTGCTTACGACTTCCAGGCAATAAGGCGATGATTTTTTGATCATTCGACACACCCAACTCTTTGCGAAACATCACTTCATCAACTGGTGGTCGACTGGACAACTCATCAAGTAAGGGGTGTCCTACAAAATCTATGTCGAGACTGTGTTTTTTTTGAAAAAAATCTACTTCAAAAGGCAAAATAGCATAACGATAATCGGTGTCTTTGGCTAATTTTTTTACCCGATTTTCTTTCCAAGCCCATACTTGTGGCATGATGTAATAGTGAACAGGGATTTTTTTTTGCTTAGCCCATTTTGCAATGCGCATATTAAAGCCGGGATAGTCGATTAAGATTAGCGCATCGGGTTGAAATTTTAAGATGTCCTTTTTGCAAAACGATATATTTGACAATATGGTACGCAAGTTTTTGGCGACCTCCCAAAACCCCATAAAGGCAAGCTCTTTGTAATGCTTGACGATTGTAGCGCCTTTCCGTTCCATTTTGCTTCCTCCCCAAGCACGGATTTCTATAGCTGCATTTTTCTTTTTTAATGCCTCAATGAGGTTGGCACCATGCAAGTCTCCAGAAGCTTCTCCCGCAATCAGATAATACTTCATGTGCCAAATTTGAGTGTTAATGACAGTATTGCCCAGAAGATAGTAGCACCAAGTATTGCTTGAGAAGCACGGGTATTCTTTTTTCGAATCCAAAACCAAAACAGAAGCAAGTTGGGCAAAACAGCTAGAGTAATCCATATGCCAAGTTCATCATAAGCATAGAGAGTTGGAATAGAATCGAGCGCACTTCCTTCCATAGAATATTCGACCAAGAGGAGAAGAGTTCCAAAAGGGATTACAAGTCCTGAGAGCCAACCCATAAGTCCGGCACTGATTTTTTTTAAAAAGTCCATGAGTTAAGTTTTTGAATTTGATGATGTGCAGTCAAGTCAAATTGTGTTGGTACAACAGAAATATAACCATTTTGCAATGCCCATATATCAGTATCCTCTCCTTTATCTTCGTTTATAAACTCTCCCGTCATCCAATAGTATTCCTTTCCCATAGGATCTTGACGTTTGTCAAATTCTTCAATCCAATATGCATTTGCTTGCCGACAAATTTTAATTCCTTTAATATCTTCCTTTTTACATTTTGGAAAGTTTACATTTAATACGGTGCTCTCTGGAATTTTATTCGTTAATGCAGAGCGAGTAATTTGCAATATATACGACTCTATTGAGGAGAAGTCCGCATCCCAACTGAAGTCGAGTAATGAGAATCCAATCGCTGGAATTCCCTCAATGCCGGCCTCTATGGCGGCACTCATAGTTCCAGAGTAAATAACATTGATTGCAGCATTTGAGCCATGATTTACACCAGAAACACAAAGATCTGGCTTGCACTTTAGGATTTCATGAACGCCGAGCTTCACGCAGTCTGCTGGAGTTCCCGAACATGAATACTCTGTCTGTGGACCATCATCAAATTTGACTTTGGTACAACGAAGTGTACTGTTTATGGTTATGGCATGCCCCATGCCAGATTGTGGGCTGTCGGGTGCGACCACCACAACATCTCCAATTGTGTTCATGACCTTTATTAGTGTACGAAGCCCCGGGGCGCTAATGCCGTCGTCATTTGTAACGAGAATCAAAGGTTTTTTACTCATAGTGCTGTCTAACCATACAAAAATACTCATTTCAATTTGCCTGTGACTCGCTTGCAATTGATATATTACGTAATATTAATATATATACTTATATTCGTGTTCCTACGTCAATTGATTTTGTTTATGAAAAAAAATGCCTCATTTATTGTTTTCCTATTTGCTGTCGTCTTTTTTATTGCATCGATACTGCCATCACCTTTGTCAAAAAAGGAGTTTGTTAGCTCTGATAAAGACCGTCTTCTTATTGAGTTGATTTCGTACGTTCTAGATCGAGGACATTTTAATGTTAAATCATTAAATGATGATATGTCACTCCAAATTTTTCATACATATATTGAGAGTTTGGATGGACAAAAACGATATTTTCTTGAAAGCGATTATAAAGAATTTTCAAAGTACATGAATCAAATTGACGACCAATTGAGGGAGTTGGATTTATCCTTTTTTAATCTCACACACGAACGCCTTGCTTTGCGAATGACTGAAATTGAAGGGATGTACAAATCCTTACTGTCAACTCCCTTTGATTTTGAGGTTGAAGAGTTTTATGATATTGATTACAAAAAGCAAAGTTTTCCATTAACACAATCAGCCCGTAAAGAGAAATGGAGACAACAGCTAAAGCTTTCTACACTCGGTATTTTACACGACAAAGTGATCGAGGAGGATAAAAAAGCTGAAAAGAATGCAGATTATACACCAAAAACTTGGGAAGAATTGGAAGATGCTTCTCGCGAAGTCACTCAAAATAATATGGATGATTATTTTGATATTATGAATGATTTGGAAAGAAAAGATTGGCTAGATGTTTACCTAAACGCTTTTGTTTTACAGTTTGATCCACACACCAACTACTATAACCCTGATGACAAAGACCGTTTTGACATGAATATGTCTGGCAAATTCGAAGGTATAGGTGCCCGATTATCCAAGCGTGACCAAGCGATTAAGATCGTGGACATTATTACTGGTGGTCCCATTTGGCGAGGCCAACTTATTGAGGTGGGTGATGAAATACAAATGGTTCGCCAAGAGAATGGTGAGGCAGTTGACATTCGATCCATGCGTTTAGATGATGCAATTAAGCTGATTAAAGGTCCGAAAGGAACCTTGGTTCATTTGACGATTAAAAAAGTAGACGGAACAGTCGAAACTGTCCCGGTTCAACGAGATCTAGTTGTGCTAGAAGAATCCTATGCGAGATCAACTGTGATTAATCGAAATGATCAAAAATTTGGACTTATCCACTTGCCTAAATTTTATGTCGATTTTAAAGATTATAAAGAACGAAATGCTGCACATGATGTCGAGCAAGAAATCATCAATCTTAAAGAAGCAGGCATGCAAGGACTTGTTCTAGATTTGCGCTTTAATGGAGGAGGCTCGTTGCAAACTGTTGTTGATATTGCGGGTCTTTTTATTGATAAAGGCCCTATTGTTCAGGTAAAATCTACAGCAAACCAAACGGAGGTTTTAAAAGATCGAGACAACAAAACGTTATGGGATGGTCCGATGGTTATTTTAGTGAATGAATTATCTGCTTCTGCTTCTGAGATTCTCGCCGCTGCGCTCCAAGATTATAAGCGAGCAATTGTGTTGGGAAGCTATCAAACTTTTGGCAAAGGGACTGTACAAAATGTAGTCGACCTCAATCGTTTCCTGACCAAGAATACTTACGGAAATCTTGGCGCCTTGAAAATCACTACAGACAAATTCTATAGAATTAATGGAGGTTCAACCCAACTGGAAGGGGTAAAGAGCGATGTCGTTGCGCCAGATCGCTACAGCTATGTTGATGTCGGCGAAAGAGATGAAGACAATCCATTGTCATGGGATCAAATTTCGCCGTTGACTTACACCCAATGGAAAGGTTATCTCAACTACAATGAAACTATCGAAAACAGTCAAAATCGAATAGACAATCATCCTATTTTTGATCTAATCGAGGAAGATGCACTGTGGATAAAAGAACGTCAAGCAGATAAAATTATTTCACTTAAGTATCACGACTACGTTGCTGAACTGGAGGCTGACCGAACACTTGCTGAACGTTTTGATAACATTAAGGAATACAATAACAATCTAGACTTTACAGTGCCTCCAAGAGAGCAAAAACGTATTTCTGAAGAAAAAGCTTTTCGTGAGAAAAGAGAGCGTTGGTTTTCAAACCTATCGAGTGACATTTATATCGAAGAAGCTGTAAATATTTTAGATGAGCTTAAGATTGGTTTATTTGAGAATGAATCAATTGTAAGAAAATAAATAGTACTGTATTTGCGAAAAATAACCATCAAAACGTTGTTGTATCATTCAGGTGGTTTTTTTGCGTTGTCCTATATTTCCCTCTGTCTTTTAGTATCTATTTTTGCCTATGTCATTGCACCAGACAAATCGGTCAATGCAAATCAAATGCACCTTTCTATTCACTCTCAGCATCCCGGATTTGAAGTTCAAATGCTTCATATTCCAGTAGATGATCGTCAAATAAATAAGTCGCTCAAAAACCTCTTCTATGGCGATCCCAACCCAGGAGTTTACTTTCCGATATCTTCTTTTATAATAGAGCAAGATGGCTTGTGGATTGAGCATTTTAACTTTGACACACCCGGTAAAAAGGAGTGGATTCCATTACATTCTTTTCCAAAATCGACGACGAAGTCAGCGCTATTATCTAACTATATCACGACTAAGAAATTTTTATTGGGTACGGATTTGTTTGGACGAGACGTGCTGAGCAGGTTGCTGATTGGAACACGCGTATCTCTATCTATTGGATTTGTTGCCGTATTGATTTCCCTTTTGGTTGGTCTTTTTCTCGGCAGTTTAGGAGGATATTATGGAGGTACAATTGATAAGGTCGTTATGTGGATTATTAATGTTACTTGGTCGATACCAACACTACTACTGGTGATTGCGATTTCTGTCGCACTTGGGAAGGGATTTTGGCAGGTTTTTATTGCTGTTGGACTAACGATGTGGGTTGAGGTGGCTCGGATTGTTCGCGGACAAGTCATCACGCTTAAGAATCGTCAATTTGTGATCGCTACTCGAGTTTTAGGCTTTTCATCTTTTAGGACTCTCTTTCGTCATATTCTTCCCAACGCACTCGGCCCTCTGGTGGTGATTACTGCTTCAAACTTTGCGGCTGCTATACTTGTGGAAAGTGGTTTGAGTTTTTTGGGTATTGGAGCCCAACCACCAATACCAACTTGGGGAACAATGATCAAAGATCACTATCAGTTTCTTGTCATGGGCAAGCCCTATATGGCCTTAATCCCAGGTTTAGCCATCATGTTACTTGTTAGCTCGTTTATGATTTTAGGGAATACTTTACGAGACTATTACGACCCTATCAAAAACTGATTACCACTCGTTGACTCGATTAGCGTCAAGCTTTAAGTAAATACCCAGTAAAAGACTAAAAGCTAGTAAATTTGACCCTCCATAGCTTAAAAAAGGCAATGGAATACCAATGGTAGGAAGAAGCCCTAGCACCATGCCTAGATTGATGCTAAAATGCGCAAAAATCAGAGAAACTACACTGTAGCAATATATACGACTGAACTTGTTTTTTTGTCTTTTTGAGGTGAACAAAATTCGTAACATTAACACCATAAAAAGCACGATCACAAAAAATGTGCCTACAAACCCCCACTCCTCTCCAACAGTAGTGAAAATATAGTCGGTTTGTTGTTCAGGAACAAAATTCCCCATTGTTTGCGTGCCCTCAAGGAACCCTTTGCCAAACATTCCTCCAGATCCAATTGCGATCTGTGATTGGTTAATATTATACCCAATCCCTTGCGTGTCAACTTCCCTTCCTAGAACAATATTAAATCGGTCGCGGTGTCGTTGTTCAAAAACGTTCTCAAAAACATAATCCACCGATTGGATGAAACCTGAAGCGAGTAGAACAACTAAAATGGTTGGCAAGAAGACTTTCCTTCTTTTTTTGTTTCTCATGCCGATGATGTAAATTACTGCAATTGTAATGACGACATAAGTCGTCAAGTTGTGTCCAATGAGTAATGTGATGATAAATAAGATGACCACGCCACAAAAGACGAGTATATACCTTGACGGCAATTTTTCGGTGTGTAAAACCAATAAAAAACTTAGAAACACAACAGTACTTCCTGGGTCGGGCTGCGGAAGTATGAGGAAGGCAGGAATCAAAATGAGTATAAATGCAGTAATTTGATGAGATATATTCCTTAAATCGGTATTAATCTCACTAAGATGTTTGGTTAATGCCAATGCTGTTACAACCTTGGCAAGCTCTGCAGGTTGAAAGCTGAATCCTGCGACTGAATACCATGATTTAGCACCCGAAACTTCATTGCCAAAAACAAATAATCCGACCAATAAAACCAAAACGATGAGGTAGAAGATACTTGAGTAGCGTTCATATACTTTTACTCTAGTAAATTGGACGAAAAAAATGACTAAAATTCCGAGTGCGCTAAAAAACAATTGTTTCCCAAAAGTATGACCTAATGAAAACATATTTTCTCCCTGACTGTGTCCTGTTGAGTAAATGTTAGTCAATCCGATGCTAACCAATGCGCAATATACCAAAAAGGTATACCAATCAAACTTTAAAAGATACTTGTTATTCATTGATTTGAAATGGTTTGTCACTCAATGGTTTTAAATACTCGTCCAATAAACTTCCGTTGATCATACGATTCTCCAAATAGGTTCTCCTCACATTTTCTTTGAGATATTTTTCAATGACTAAGCTAGCAATTGGCGCTGCCCATCGTCCGCCCCAATACCCATTTTCAACAAAAACAGCAACTGCAATTTTTGGGTTTTCGCGAGGAGCAAAGGCAACAAACATAGAATGGTCTGTCAATTGAACACGCTCACCGTTAATCTTCACAAAGTTCTCAACCGTTCCTGTTTTTCCGCAGACTTCTATGCCTGGAACTCGTGCTACACGTGCTGTTCCCCATTTCACCACATTTGCCATGCCCTCAATGACAGGCTCAAAGTGAATGGAGTCGATGGTTGTGTAATTTCGTTCTCTAAATTTTTTCGCAATCGAATCTCTTTCAAATCTTTTGACAAAATGTGGCTTATAGTAGTAACCTCTATTCGCAATTGTAGCTGTCATATTGGCCAGCTGAACAGGAGTCGTCAGCACTTCTCCTTGACCAATCGCATTCGAAATCGAAGTCGTAGCTGCCCACCGCTGATTGGGGTACCAATAATCATAATAAGCAGCGTTAGGAATAAATCCTTTTTGACCTGTCGGATGATCATAGCCAAGGAAGTTGCCCATACCAAAACTTTTGACATGATCGCTCCAAACATTCATTCCCTTTTTGGGATCATCATATCCGTCGATCGTTTTTCGATACACTGTTGCAAAATAGGTGTTACATGAGTTATAGATGCCGCTATTGAGTCTGTTCCGTGTGCCAATAGAGCAATGACATTTCATAAAGTCATTTCTTCCATAATAATGACCTTCGTTACATAGCACACGAAATCTTGGAGTAATTGCCTTTTCTTGCAAAGCGACTAATGCATTGACCAATTTGAATGGAGATCCTGGAGGATATTGTCCTTGTAGCCCTCTGTCAAATAATGGCCGATTAAGAGTGTCATTTTTTAATAGCACAAAGTTCTTGGAACGTTCTCTACCGACCAACAGGTTTGGGCTATATGTAGGAGTACTTACATTCATCAGTATTTCTCCAGTTGCTGGCTCAATGGCAATAATCCCTCCACGTTTGTTTTGTAGTAGTTTTTCCCCATATTCTTGAAGAGCTATATCAATGGTTAAATAGAGATTTTGTGCCTGAGTAGGTAAGGTGTCTAATTCACCTTTTTGATAAGGCCCAATCACTCGATTGAACTTATCGCGTTGTGAATAACGAACACCTTTTACGCCACGTAAGATTTTTTCATAGGTCTTTTCAACACCTTGTCGCCCGATGAGCTCTCCCGATTGATAATACGGATCTTTACTGATATCAAAACGATTCACTTCACTAATATATCCTAGAATGTTAGATGCTGAATAGGAGTTATATTTACGCGCGGCTCTTTTTTGCACATAAAAACCATGGTATTTCCAAAGTTTCTCTTGTAGCGCTGCATAATCGCTTTTGGACAGTTGAGCGAGAAAAACAGATGGTTTTCGGGTGGAATATGTTTTAGCTTCCTTGATTTTTTTACGTAGCGTTGTTTTGGTAATCTTCAAAAGATTGCAAAACTCTATGGTGTCAATTTTGCGAAGTTGCCTCGGAACAACCATCAAATCATAGGTTGGTTGATTTTCAACTATCAGCTTTCCATTTCGATCATAAATATAGCCGCGTTCTGGATATATATATTCGCGTAAGACCGAATTTTGAAGAGACATGCTTTCATAATCTGAACTGGAAACTTGTAAACTAAAAAGGCGTATTGAGAAAATGACACCACTGCCAATGACAAGTATGTAAAGAAGGTTTTTTCGCATCACTTTTTAGTTCGAAACAAAAACATAATTGCAATTAAAAATAAAAGGGAGTAGAGGCTACCGAAAATAAATTGTTTTATTATCGAAAGCCATTGCGCCCAACTTGAAACCCCGATTACATAGTAGATCAAGTGGTGAACGAGCACCAAATTTAGCGTGTATGCAGACAGTGCTACAAATGGCGTTTGATTTAGTCGGATGCTCACATAGCCATGATTCTTTCCAAATACAGATGTCGTGATTGTAGGGCGTAAAAAGGCAGCAGTCAGACAGGCAGCGGCATGAAGCCCCATTGTTGAATGGAGGATATCTATATATAGTCCAAAGAAAAAAGCAACAACCAAAAAAATGGTTTGCTCAGCATTGCTTGGGTAAAAAATTAAAAAAAGAAGGTAAACATGAGGAACAAGTTGAGTTCCCAAATCAAATTGATTGAACACCAAAACCTGAAGTCCGGGCAACAGTAAAAAGTAGGCAATAAATGCGTAAGACTTACTATTCATTTGTTGACTTTTGAACGGAATTAATTTCTTCTGCCTGTGGATAATGAATGGCATAAACAGTACTTAAGTTTGTCATGTCCTGAAAAAGGGTGACTTCAATGTCATAAAAATTAGAAGTAGATTCACTGTAAAAAGACGAAACATATCCGATTGGTAGATCGGGAGGAAATATGACGGACATGCCACCTGTATGTATGGTGTCACCTTCTTTAACGTTCGCTGTCTTTGGTACATCCAATAGATCCATTTTTGATGCATCTTTTCCTGACCAAACTAAGCTACCAAAGTGATTACTGTTTTTCAATTTGGCATTAATTTGTAAGTCTTTATTGAGAATTGAAATGACTTGCGCGTATCGCTTTTCGACAAACTGCACGACACCCACAATCCCCTTTGCAGTGACGATCCCCATTTCAGGAAGAATTCCTTGCTTTTGACCGCCACGAATTGTGATATAGTTGTAACTATTTAAAAATCCATTTCTTATTACCTGTGCCGGTATAGCTTTGAAGTGTAAAGAATCTAAGACTTGGAATTTATTTTGAGTTTTCAGTAATTGGTCTAGAAGAATCTTGTTTTCTTTGATAAGACGATCGTTTAATTCTCTGAGTTGCAAGTAGGTTGTGCCCGAAGAAACCATGCTATTGAGTCGCGAACCAATTACAATTCCTGATTTTGCAATTAGACTCCTGTGGTATGCACTTTGCTGTTGTAAAAGATAAATACTACAGGACAGCAATAGTAAATAGACCAAGCCGTTACGAAATTGAATAATGGCATTGACTAGCTGCTGCATAATTCAGCTATTTAACAAGTACTGTTTTGTATTGCTCGATATTTTTAAGCGCAATTCCGGTCCCACGAACAACAGCTCGTAAGGGATCTTCGGCGATAAAAATGGGAAGATCTGTTTTTTGAGATAATCTTTTATCGAGTCCTCGAAGCATTGAGCCACCGCCAGCTAGATACACACCTGTGTTATAGATGTCCGCAGCCAATTCGGGAGGTGTTTGTGAAAGAGTTTCCATAACAGAATCTTCAATTCTGATGATAGACTTATCTAACGCTTTTGCAATTTCACGATAAGAAATCACAGTTTCTTTTGGTTTACCTGTTAGCAAGTCCCTTCCCTGAACGGTCATGTCTTCAGGTGGATTTTCTAATTCTTCCAAAGCAGATCCAATCAATATTTTCACACGCTCAGCAGTGCGCTCACCAACATATAAGTTGTGTTGCGTTCGCATGTAGTAAATAATGTCGTTTGTAAATACATCACCTGCAACTTTAACAGACTTGTCGCAGACAATTCCAGAGAGAGCAATTACAGCAATTTCTGTAGTTCCTCCTCCAATGTCAATAATCATGTTTCCTTTGGGCTGCATGATGTTCACACCTATCCCAATAGCCGCCGCCATAGGTTCGTGTATGAGGTAAACTTCTTTTCCGTTTACACGCTCTGCAGACTCTCGTACAGCTCTCATTTCAACTTCAGTGATTCCTGATGGGATGCAAATGACCATTCGGAGAGCAGGTGTAAAAAACCTTTTTTTGAGTGCAGGAATATTTTTAATAAACATACTAATCATCTGCTCAGAAGCATCAAAGTCAGCAATGACTCCATCTTTAAGCGGACGAATTGTTTTG
>JABHGH010000087.1 GCA_018672145.1 Flavobacteriaceae bacterium | reverse complement strand
CTCCCAGTGCTGTACTAAGGGTTTGCATATTATCCAAGCCAAAGCGCATTGCAGGAGCCCCAACCCTTTGATACATGGGTAATCGGTCAAACAACCACGTAAGGGTTTGTTGGTAATTCATCTATACCAAAATGTAGTCTCTAAACAGCATGAACGTTAAATATCCCGAAATAAGGCCAATAAGAGCCAAAATTGAAATCTTTTTTAGATACCAGAAAAAGTTGATTTTTTCCATGCCCATTGCTACAACTCCAGCAGCAGATCCAAAAACCAGCATACTTCCACCAGTACCTGCAGCAAAAGCAATAGCGTGCCATAGTGGGTGATCCATTGGCTCTGAGAACATCCCCATACTTGCGGCAACTAAAGGTACGTTGTCAATAATTGCTGACGCAGACCCTAAAATCCCTACAACAATATCAGAATTTGGGATAGTCGCATTGAGGTCCTGTGCAAACCCAAACAACAATCCTAACGATTCTAAAGCAGCAACTGCCATGAGTATCCCTAAAAAGAATAGAATACTCGGCATCTCGATTCTAGAAAGAGCATGATGAATTGGATTGTGATGACCGTGATCGCCACCAGCAGCATTTTTAGCATCAATCACTGCCTTTGATTTGCTGTAAATTTCAGCAAATACAGCGACAACAGAAAGTGACAACATCATCCCTACATAAGGAGGGAGGTGTGTAACCGTCTTAAAAACTGGCACAAACAAAATGGATCCTAACCCAAGATACAACATTGTTGACCCCTTAGGAGATGTTTGAACATCGCTATCCATATTGTCAATTGTCCCTTGAAAAACCTTATATCGACTGGCAATAATTGTTGGCACAATCATACAAACGAGTGAAGGCACAAACAAATATTTTATAAGCTCAGGCGTAGACACCTTTTTACCAATCCAAAGCATGGTAGTGGTAACATCTCCAATAGGAGACCAAGCTCCACCTGCGTTAGCAGTCACAATAATCAATCCTGCAAACCATAATCGGAGGTTACGGTCGTGGATGACCTTTTGCAAAATGGTAATCAAAACAATTGTCGCTGTCAGATTATCAATGATTGCTGATAGAATAAAAGCAAGAATAGAGAAAATCCACAGCAAACGAATCTTATTGTTAGTACGTATAAACGCCTTTATAGTGGCAAAGCCATTAAAATAATCAATGATTTCAACAATCGTCATAGCGCCTAGTAAAAAGACTAATATTTCAGCTGTCTTTCCCAAGTGATGAAGTAAAACCTCTTCAATATGAGTAGGCAATAATTTTTTATTCACTGCATCAATGTCAAACACATCCATATGACCAAGTGCTATAATAGCCCAGAGTACTGCCATCATGGCAAGTGCTGGAATGAGTTTGTCGATTTTGAGGTTGTGCTCAAGGGTAATTGATAAATATCCGAGAACAAAAACGATAATGATAATGGTTTCCATAAAATAAATTTGTGAACCCAAATATACTACCTCGTTTGAATTTTCACTAAAAAATATTTCTATTACAATTTTTTAAATTTCATAACGTTTATAGCAACCCCCTTGTTTAAAGGGAGTGAATTGTAATAAATTAGTTATTTTATTTACAACCCCTCAAAATATAGGGTTGAATGTTTCGAATCTTTTATTTTTTACATATTTAATAATTTATACATCTTATTCTATTAAATAAGTATTTATTTTTGCAACTACTTAAAAATATTGTATTTCCACAATGAGTGTTGCCTTATTTATTACAATATTTTAATCTGTTGGATATATTTGGAACACTATGATGAGAAAACAAGGACTATACGACCCCCAATTTGAGCACGATAACTGCGGTGCTGGTTTTATCTGTAGCTTAGAAGGTAAGCGCACGAACGACATTATTCACAAAGCGCTTGATATCCTTGTAAAATTAGAGCATCGTGGTGCAGTTAGCGCCGATGGAAAGACAGGTGATGGAGCCGGTATCCTCATTGATATACCGCACGATTTCTTAAAGAAAGTCTGTGACTTTTCATTGCCCGAACCAACAACATACGCAATGGGAATGGTTTTCTTGCCCTCAAAAGAAAATCAAAGAAGTTTTTGCATTACCACTCTCAACGAAGAATTCGAAAAACAAGGGCTTGAAGTCATTGGATGGAGAAAAGTACCTACAAATCAAAGTGTCGTTGGTGAGATTGCAGCGCGTACGTTACCACACATGGAGCAGGTTTTTGTTCGTGCCAACAAAAGCATAAAACTCAACGAAAAAGAATTAAACACAAAAACTTTTATTGCCAGAAAAATTGCTGAGCACAAGGTGTATGCAACCAAAATGTCGCAAGCAAGCTACTTCTACCTTCCGAGTTTGTCAACACGAACCCTTATCTACAAAGGTCTCCTTGTTCCTGAAGATATTGAAAAGTTTTACTCTGACTTGACTGACAAGCGTGTTGTGACCCGACTCGCTTTGGTTCACCAACGCTTTTCAACAAACACCTTTCCCACTTGGGATCTTGCACAACCATTTCGTTATATGTGTCACAATGGGGAAATAAATACCTATCGTGGCAACCTAAATCGCATGAAGGCACGTGAAGAGTTACTTGAAAGTGATTTTTTCGGAGATGACATAAAAGCAATTTTACCTACCGTTTTGACAGGGAAGTCAGATTCTGCATCAATGGATATGGTTGTTGAATTGTTACTTCACACAGGAAGATCGCTTCCAGAGGTCATGATGATGATGGTTCCTGAAGCTTGGGAACGTCACAAAAGCATGGACCCAATCAAAAAAGCTTTCTATTCTTTTAACTCCTGTATCATGGAGCCATGGGATGGTCCTGCTTCCATTCCATTTACAGACGGAAATTATATCGGGGCCCTCCTTGATAGAAATGGGCTGCGCCCATCAAGATACACTGTCACAAAAGACGGTTATGTCGTTATGTCATCGGAAACTGGAGTAATCGAAATCGACCCTGCCAATGTCACCAAGCATGGACGTCTTGAACCGGGACGTATGTTTTTGGTTGATATGAGCGAAGGGAGAATTGTAGAGGATAAAGAAATAAAGAATATTATAGCATCTAAACAACCTTATCAGGATTGGTTAGACAAAAACTTACTCCCGCTTAAGGAGGTACCATACACCCAAGATAAAACAATAAAGGAAAAAACCAGTTACGTACACAGACTTAAGGCATTTGGCTATACCGAAGAAGACATTAAGACCTTGATCATACCAATGATGTCTGTCGGTAAAGAAGCAATTGGCTCAATGGGGTCAGACACCCCGCTCGCCGTACTGTCTCACAAACCACAGCTTCTTTATAACTACTTTAAACAACTTTTTGCACAGGTAACAAATCCTCCGCTTGACGGAATTCGAGAAGAGATTGTCACAGACACATCACTATCCATAGGTAGCGACTATAATCTTTTTTCCGTTGACCCAATTCATGCCAAAAAACTTCGCATTCAAAACCCGATCATTTCAAATGAGGATTTAGTTAAAATTAAATTCATCAAGCACGATAACTTTAAGAGCGCATCTGTTTCTGTTCTTTACACCATCGAAAAAGGTCATAATGGGCTGCAGGAGGCACTTGAAAAACTGGTCGACAATGTAAAAGAAAACGTAAGCCAAGGAGCAAACATCATCATATTGTCAGATCGTGGAATGGACAAAAAACAAGCACCTATTCCCATGCTACTTGCATGTTCAGCTGTACATCATGGCATGACAAAACATGGTATGCGATCAAATTTCGGTATTGTTATCGAATCTGCTGAACCTAGAGAACCACATCATTTTGCCACCTTATTTGGTTATGGCGCAAGTGCCATCAATCCCTATATGGTAAATGAAATCATTGAGAACCTTGTTAGTACTCAAGATCGAATTCAAATTACAGCTGGGCAAGCAATTGAAAACTTTAACAAAGCCATTGAAAAAGGGCTTGTTAAAATCATGAATAAAATTGGAATTTCTACTCTTCACTCCTACCGTGGCGCTCAAATTTTTGAAGCCCTAGGATTGAATCAGAAATTCATCAACGAATTCTTCTGCAATACACCTACTCGCATCGAAGGAATTGGTCTCTTTGAAGTTGAAAAGGAAATCGCAAAGCGCCACTCTCTTGCTTTCGCAAACCCAGTGAGCGAAGACGATGTTGATCTGGAAATTGGCGGAAGTTACCGCTGGCGTAGGAATGGTGAAGCCCATATGCTGAACCCAGCTACGATTGCAAAACTTCAGGTTGCTACACGCCAAGACAAATACGAAAGCTATGAGCAATACGCTCAATTAGTTAATGATCAATCGCGTCAACTCATGACCATTCGTGGGATGTTTTCGTTTACAGAATTGGATCCTGTTCCTATTGAAGAAGTAGAATCTTGGACTTCCATCGCAAAGCGATTTAAGACAGGAGCCATGTCACTAGGGTCAATTAGTGAAGAGGCACATGAAACTTTGGCAAAAGCTATGAACCGTATCGGAGGTAAAAGCAACTCTGGAGAGGGCGGAGAAGATCCCCGCAGGTTTGTTCGTGATGAAGATGGTGATTGGCGTAATAGTGCGATTAAGCAAGTTGCCTCTGGGCGCTTTGGCGTATCGTCACACTATCTGTCAAGTGCGAAAGAAATTCAGATTAAGATGGCGCAAGGCGCCAAGCCTGGCGAAGGTGGCCAATTGCCAGGTGCGAAAGTCAATCCATATATTGCGTCTGTGAGAAATTCTACGCCATATGTAGGACTCATTTCACCTCCTCCTCACCACGACATCTATTCGATTGAGGATTTGGCTCAGCTCATTTATGACCTAAAAAATGCAAACCGTGAAGCGAGAATCAATGTGAAACTGGTTTCTGAAGTGGGCGTGGGTACGATTGCAGCGGGGGTTGCCAAAGCAAAAGCAGACGTTATTTTGATATCTGGCTTTGACGGGGGAACAGGTGCTTCTCCCCTTACGTCCCTTAAACACGCAGGATTACCGTGGGAATTAGGGATTGCTGAGGCGCAACAAACGCTTGTTCTCAATGACCTTAGAGGCAGAATCGTATTGGAGTGTGACGGTCAAATGAAAACAGGTCGTGATGTTGCAATCGCTTGTCTTTTGGGTGCTGAAGAATTTGGGTTTTCAACTGCTCCTCTAGTCGCTACCGGATGTATTATGATGCGTGCTTGTCACCTCAACACTTGTCCTGTTGGTATCGCAACCCAAGATCCAGAGCTTCGTAAAAACTTTAAGGGAAAACCAGAACACGTCGTTAATTTTATGCATTTTGTCGCTGAAGAACTACGAGGTATTATGGCGCAACTTGGTTTTAGAACAATAGACGAAATGGTTGGGCAAAGTCAAAAACTGAACATGAGCGGTGCAATTGATCATTATAAAGCAAAAGGAATTGACTTGTCAAATATCCTTTACAAACCTAATGTTGATCCAAATACACCAGAACGCAACACAGTAAAGCAAGATCACAAACTGGAAAATGTTCTAGACTTTACGCTTATCAACAAAGGGAATAAGGCATTAGAGAAGCTAGAACCACAAACCCTAAAGCTGCCGATTAAAAACACTAACCGCAGCGTTGGAGCGATTTTGAGCAACGAAATTTCCAAAAAATACGGAGCTGAAGGACTTCCTGAAAATACATTAAAAATATATTTTACTGGCTCGGCTGGACAAAGCTTTGGATGCTTTGCTACAAGAGGTTTGCATTTGGAAACGATTGGAAACTGTAACGATTATTTTGGCAAGGGATTGTCGGGTGCTAGACTTGTTGCTCGAATTCCAGACGAAGTGTCGTTTAAGGCCGAAGAAAACATCATCGTTGGAAATGTAGCCCTTTACGGAGCTACAGCTGGCGAGGCCTATATTAATGGGATTGCAGGTGAAAGATTCTGTGTGCGTAATTCCGGCGCAAGTGCTGTTGTCGAAGGAATTGGAGATCACGGCTGTGAGTACATGACCGGAGGAGTGGCTGTGATACTGGGGGAATTTGGTCGTAATTTTGCTGCTGGAATGAGTGGGGGAATTGCGTATCTCTATTCCCCAAACGGCAAATTTGATGAGCGTAACTTCAATATGGAAATGATCGGACTCGAAGATCCTGGACGCGATGATTTACAACAACTTAAACAGTTGATAACAAATCATAAGGAATATACTACAAGTGAAAAAGCGACTGCTATTCTCAATAAGTGGGAAACAGAGCAAAAGAATTTTATAAAAGTAATGCCTACTGACTACAAAAAAGCATTAGCTCGCTTGGCTGAAGAGGCAAAACAAGAAGTAAATTAATATGGGAAAGTTAAGAGGTTTTATAGAGTATAATCGAATTGATGAGGCCAACACTCCTGTTGCAGACCGTGTCAAAAACTACAAAGAGTTTACTGTAAATCCAGGAGTAGAAAAACTACAAGACCAAGGTGCACGTTGCATGGATTGTGGTGTTCCTTTTTGTCATAGCGGTTGCCCGTTAGGAAATATGATCCCCGATTTCAATGACGCTGTATATCAGAACGACTGGAAGAAAGCATTGCGAATTCTTCATTCAACAAACAACTTCCCTGAATTCACAGGAAGATTGTGTCCCGCACCGTGTGAGGCTGCTTGTGTATTAGGCATCGTCAATCCGCCCGTTTCTATTGAGATGATCGAAAAGTACATCGTTGAACGTGGATTTAAAGAAGGGTGGATTCAGGCGAATCCTCCAATAAACAGAACCAATAAAAAAATCGCTGTTGTCGGTTCAGGCCCTGCAGGTTTGGCTGCAGCCCAACAACTCAATAGAGCAGGACACACCGTTACTGTGTTTGAACGTGACGAAAAAGTTGGTGGATTATTACGCTATGGAATCCCTGACTTTAAGTTAGAAAAAAATGTAATCGATCGCAGGGCATCTCTTCTTGAAGAGGAAGGTATTATCTTCGAAATGGGTGTTGAAGTTGGAAAAAACTACAGTGTAGAAAAGTTAAAAAACTTTGATGCTGTTGTCCTATGTGGGGGTGCCACAATCCGACGAAGACTACCAATTCCTGGCGCTGATTTAAAGGGTGTTGTCCAAGCCATGGATTTCTTGCCAAAAAGCAACCGTTGGGTAGATGGAGCAACAGAAGTTGATCCTGAGCTGCACGCACAAGGTAAAAATGTTATTGTGATAGGTGGTGGAGACACGGGCTCTGACTGTATCGGCACGTCAAACCGTCAAGGAGCTGCGAGTGTGACAAACTTTGAAATTTTGCCAAAACCGTCTGATCACAGAACTGAAGATCATCCTTGGCCCTACTGGCCCTTTAAGCACAAAACCTCTTCATCACACGAAGAAGGAAGTCATCGCGAATGGAGTATTATGACAAAAGAATTTGTTAGTGATGAAAATGGGAGAATCAAGGGGCTTAAAACGGTAAATATTCGTTGGGAAAAACAAGAAGACGGGCGTTCTAAAATTATTGAAAAACCGAATTCTGAAAAGGTGTGGCCTTGTGACCTTGCATTACTAGCGTTAGGGTTTTTAGGACCTGAAGCAACCTTAGCGGAAAAACTCGGTATTCGTCTTGACACACGCTCTAACATCAACGCTGATACAAAGACATATCAAACCAATGTGCCACATATCTTTTCGGCTGGTGATATGCGCAGAGGACAGTCGCTTATTGTTTGGGCAATTTCGGAAGGCAGAGAAGCTGCCTATCAGGTGGATAAATATTTGATGGGGTCGACACAATTGCCAACCAAAACTCACGGTGACTTGCCGAGCAATCCTTAAGTACCTTATTTAAAGAAATTCCATACAATTCCAAAGCGAACAATAAAGTCGCGATAAGGATAATCAGGAGCAGCCAAACGATTGTTGCCCTCAAATATACCATTAAGGTTATCTACATTAAGATAAAGCCGTGTTTGTTGAATTTTTGCATTAAAAAAGGCACTCAGCAGCGGAGTCCCGCCAATTTTAACACGATTTTGCACAACAAAATCAGATATAAGTGGGCTGTAAGAATCCGCATAAAAAGAAGAATAATGCTTTAGCGTTGCACCAATATGCACATATGCCGCTTTATCAAACCAGTAATCTGCATAAGCAATCGAAGAGCGGCCAATAAAGTCAGGAATATGGAGTGGCGCAGACGAGCTATCCACTTGTTGAAACTGCAAATTGGTGTTTACATAAAACTTCCCGAAAATCAATCGGTTGTCCCATCGAAATTTCATTACATTGATTTGGTCACCCCATTGTTCTGGCTTGGCATACAATGTCCCTTGTTCTGATTCCCTAAAATAGGCATAGTTATCTATCGTCGTAAACTGGGCGGTAAAAGAGCCCAACTTAGGTGCTGTTAGGGTTGAAAATAGAGATGCTCGGTTGGTGTTATGCATATTAGACACCCAAACAAACGAAGCATAACCACTATGGTACTGACGAAGTGTTAAACGAGGCGAATACTTGTCCCAACGAAACCCCCCACGAACTTGAAATCCTCTTACTTCGGGGAAAGACACTTCGGCTTCCGCAAAACTACCTATCGAATTACTTTCTATTGCATGTTCTATTTTTGTGCTTAGGACAATGTCTTTAATCGTAAACTCCAACTGACCGCCTATTGCAAAACTCGACTCACCAACATCTGGATCGTCTAAAGTATGTACTGTTGAATAGCGGTAGTCAATTGCCGAACTGTAGGCTTCTGCTTTACCCCATTTTGATTGTTCAAATACTGCGAATAAATCATGCCGGGTTGTCGTATAATGGATCAGATCTTTTACTGCTGACTGCTCTTCATTTACTTCGCCAAACTCAGCACTGGGTGTTGACTGCTCAAAGGTGTGTCGCTGTGAATCTGTTTGTACACGGTGACCCAAACGCAACGCAGGCACTGCTATAGAATCCGAAGTCATTAGCACTGCATAATCTTGTTCTAACAAGTATCGCTTTCCTGTAAAAAAATTGGTAGCATTTTGAAACTTGACAGACAAACGTGCTCGATCTTCAAACTCAATTATTTTATTATTGAAATTGATTAATGACGCTTCGTCAAGCCCACCATTTTCTTGTTGTTCAATTTTTTGATTGGCCATTTGAAAACGAAGGCGATATCGTTGATTGGAGTTTTCATAACGTGTCGAGAATCGAAATTGACGAACTCCAGACAAGGTATGTTGATAGTGCCCGAGTGACCTATGACCACGATACGCAACTGCATAGTTCAATCGAGGACTCAGATTGGCTGTGATCAATACATCCGTAGATTGTCCTTGACTAAAAGCAGTTTTGTAATACATTTCGGTAAGTGGTGTGGGCACATGATAATAATAAACCTCATCGGGTTGAAAAAACTGATGGTTTTTAGCGTTAAAACCAAGTGATGGGATCGTTGATTTTGGTACATCCTGTAATGATAAACTGTTTACCGTTTGCCCTGAATTGGCAAAAGCTAATTGTTCAAAATCATCTTTTCGTCTAAAATTAAACTTGTATTCTTTTTCAATAGTCAAAGTCGTATCTACAAAAGTAGTGTCTCGTTTTTGAGAAATAATAAGGTAATCTGTAATGGGTCTAGTTTCGGAAATGGTCTTTTTTGAATTGGTCCCAAAAAGACTATCTTTTTGTGAAAAGACATTGCTAGATTGATTTTGAAGTGAACGGTCTCGTTTCAAATCGAATGTTTTATTCGATTTTTTTAACAAAGGACGTTCTTGGGCTTTTACAAAAAGTGCCAACAACAAGAAACACACCACATAAAAACTTTTCATGTATTTTGTTTGCGTAAAGGTAGATATTTCATGCTTATAGGGTTTGGCAACATCAGTGCAAAGGTAATGCCTAAGCTTAAACTAGAATAACGAGCAAATGGATTACTTTTCTTTACTTTGATCAATTTCCGAAATTATCTCCATAGGTGTCGTTTAATTTGAGTTTATCATTATTGGCATGACGCTTATAAATCAATTCTCATATCAAAGCATTGTCGTATTTTAGTTTTCCATGCAAACCCAACACACAAAACGTATCGAATGTGGCACCGACGAAGCTGGACGAGGCTGTCTCGCAGGGCCAGTAACTGCTGCAGCCGTTATACTACCCCCATCCTATTCACACACATTGCTTACTGATTCAAAAAAACTCACTGCTAAACAACGAAATCAATTGCGAGAAGAGATTGTCTGTGACGCTTCTGCCTTTGCCATTGCTCATGTTTTTCCAGAACGAATTGATGAAATAAACATTCTCAATGCATCTATTGAAGCCATGCATCTTGCCATTGAACAGCTTACCATAAAACCTGAATATATTCTGGTTGATGGAAACCGATTTCATTCGTTTCAAAACATTCCACATACGTGCATGATTAAGGGGGATGGACGCTTTCTAAATATCGCAGCTGCTTCTGTTTTGGCAAAGACCGAAAGGGATCGATTTATGAAGCAGCTGCATGAGGAGTTTCCAGAATACGGATGGGATACCAACAAAGGATATCCCACCAAAAAACATAGGATAGGCATACATAAAATCGGTCCGTCGAAGTGGCACAGAAAAAGTTTTACATTATTGTCAACGCAAACTGAAATTGATTTTTAAGTTTATTATTTTTGTATAATGCGCCTACTATTTCTTTGCTCTCTAGTTTTAATTTTAACCCGTTGTTCAACGCCATCAACGAGCTCAACAAATCCGCTTGGATTTGTACCTGCAAAACCCGTGGCTATTATCCAAGCGGATGACATCCAATCCATTGCTGCTTTTACTGCTAATAATACAGCGATCAATTCATTCCTCGACCCACT
>JABHGH010000020.1 GCA_018672145.1 Flavobacteriaceae bacterium | reverse complement strand
GAGTAATCACACAGCTACTCACTTGTTGCACCAAGCACTTCGCAGTATTTTAGGACCACACGTATCACAAAAAGGATCGATGGTTCGATCGGGATATTTGCGTTTTGACTTCTCACATTTCTCCAAGTTGACTCAAGAAGAATTGGTGGCAGTCGAAGCCTTTGTAAACGCAAGAATTCAGGAGCAAATTGAATGTAGGGTAGATTCAAACGTTCCTTTTCAACTAGCTATTGACAGTGGCGCAATGGCACTCTTTGGAGAAAAATACGGTGATACTGTACGAACAGTTCGTTTTGGTGAATCAATGGAATTGTGTGGAGGTACACATGTAAATAATACCTCTGCATTATGGCATTTTACGATAACAGGTGAATCAGCGGTTGCTGCTGGTATCCGGAGAATTGAAGCGGTTACGGGTGAAGAAGCTAAAAAATTAGTTTATGAACAGGCAGCCATGATGGATGCGTTAAAATCACAACTCAAAAACCCGAAAGATGTGGTACAATCGGTACGAACTCTGCAAGACGAAAACACGAAATTACGAAAGGAGATAGAGCAACTCAATAACCAAATGGTTAAACAACTAACTGTGGAGTTGGCCAGTGAAATTTCGACAGTCAAAGGTGTGTCCTTTTTATGCAAAGAAGTAGATCTCGACGCCTCAAGCATGAAAGACGCTTTGTTTCAACTCGGTAAAGGTCGAACAGATTTGGTTATGGTGCTGGGGAGTAAAAAAAATAACAAACCTCTATTGTCCTGCTATGTGTCAAAGGAGCTTGCTGAGCAAGGAATTTTTCAGGCTAACACCATCATTAAAATTATTGGGCAGTATATCAAAGGAGGAGGAGGAGGTCAGCCATTTTTCGCAACTGCTGGAGGTAATGATCCAAATGGATTGTCAGATGCTTTAGAAGCAGCGAGGAAATTACTGTGATCAGATTTATCGTCACAATCAATTCTTAAGAATTCTCACGAAATCCATAAGGGCAATGTCTGCAATTGTTTTCACAACAATAACCTCGTTTTTTGTGATATTGCTCTGTAAACACAATATTCCCTTCAGCTGTACGATAGGAATCGCCTTCCTTTATGGGGATGATTTTCTTTTTCACTCGTTAAAAATAGCTGTTTTTGCCACAACACTTACATTTACATATGCTTAAGATTGCTAACCCCCCTGTCAATGAACCATTACACCTTTCTGAACTTCAGGGAGAATTGGAGGTGACAATCAAACGAGAGGATCGTATCCATCCCGATGTATCAGGGAATAAGTTCAGGAAACTCAAGTATAATCTTATTCGTGCTAAAAAAGAAGGACATGCTAGCTTGTTAACTTTTGGGGGTGCATTCTCAAACCATTTGGCAGCAGTTGCGGCTGCAGGTCAGCAATGTGGTTTTCAGACACATGCAATTGTGCGCGGTGAAGAACTGAAAGATTCTCCTCTCAATCCAACCCTTGCCTATTGTAAACGCCTGGGAATGGAACTACATTTTGTGAGTCGCTCGCTTTACCGACATAAAGAGAAAGCATTATCAGAGTTGTCGATTTCTCCTTCTGATTTTTATGTTATTCCTGAGGGTGGCACCAATGCCTTAGCTGTAGAAGGTTGTCGTGAAATTCTTACTAAAACAGATACTGACTTCGATACAATAGCGGTTGCGGTTGGGACTGGTGGGACTATGGCCGGACTCATTCAGTCTGTTGCCGACCACCAACAGGTGGTCGGATTTCAAGTGGTAAAAGATATAGAAATACCCCGTCGGATTCGTACCTTTGCTACGCACAAAAGGTGGACGCTAGTACCTACACATGATCAAGTGGGCTATGCAAAAACACCTAAAGCATTAATTGATTTTGCCGTGAAGGTAGCTGATCAAACAGGGGTAGTTTTAGACCCTCTTTATACAGCTCCTATGGTGTGGCATCTCACGAAAAAATGGAAAGAAAACAAATGGAGTTTTGGAAATCGAATATTGATTATTCATACTGGAGGTTATCAATCAATCGCAGGAGTAAATCAACGATTAGAGGAGCAAAAAAGCTCGCTGCGTTGGCCTTTATAATGTTGTTGGTTTCCTGTGGGAGCAAAAAACAGGTTTATTATGCAAACAATAACTTATCGGAGAAAACGATAAAGCCAAAGCCAACAAAAAAGAATAAAATAACGAATAAAGAGGTGGTGTATTCTTCGGACCCTAAAATTCGTTATGTCCAACAGTTCGGAGCCATCGCTCAGGATGAAATGCGACGATATAAAATTCCTGCTAGTATTACTCTTGCACAGGGTCTTTTAGAGTCGCAATCAGGGCAAGGGGTTCTTGCGTTAAAATCCAATAATCATTTTGGGATTAAGTGCAAACGCAACTGGAACGGAAGAAAAGTTTATCATGACGATGACGCCGCTGGAGAGTGTTTTCGGGCGTATAAAGATCCAAAGGACTCCTACCGTGACCACTCATTATTTTTAGTTGATCGGGATCGTTATGCTAGTTTATTCAAACTCAAGAAAGACGACTATAAAGGTTGGGCTAAAGGGCTTAAAAAGGCGGGATATGCTACCGATCCTTCTTATGCTGAAAAACTCATTCGCCTTATTGAGAGTTTAGAGCTTTGGAAATTTGACAATTCAAAATCTACCCCTAAATTTAAAATCTCTAATGCTCCTATTCATGTGGTGCAAAAAGGAGATACGCTATTTGGCATTTCGAAAAAATACAGCATTTCGGTTGCTAAGATCAAAAAAATGAATGGTTTAACTTCATCCGAGATACAAATCGGACAACGTATTCGTCTAGAGAAATGAGGTATCAACGAAGTAGTACATTATTTAAAGAAGCCCAAAAGGTAATTCCAGGAGGAGTAAACTCTCCTGTTCGCGCATTCAAATCAGTAGGTGGCACTCCTATTTTTATTAAAGAGGCCTCTGGCGCTTACCTTCATGATGAGGATGGAAACCAATATATAGATTTTATATCTTCTTGGGGTCCGTTGATTTTAGGTCATTCTTTTGAGCCAGTTGTCAAGGCCGTCCAAAAACAAGCTGAAAAAGGAACTTCTTACGGAATACCCACTCAATTGGAAACGACAATAGCTGATCTTGCGACTTCAATGGCGCCCAATATCGATAAGATTCGTTTTGTGAATTCGGGGACAGAGGCTTGTATGAGCGCCGTACGACTTGCCCGCGGATTTACATCGAGGGAAAAAATCATTAAATTTTCAGGTTGTTATCACGGACACTCGGATGCCTTTTTGATACAAGCAGGTAGTGGAGCTGTAACTTTTGGAAGTCCAAATTCACCAGGAGTAACTGTGGGAACCGCCAAAGACACTTTGTTGGCCAATTATAATAACACCCAAAGTGTTACTCACCTTTTTGAATCAAACCCCGAGCAGATAGCAGCTGTCATTGTTGAGCCAGTCGCGGGAAATATGGGGTGTATCCCACCTGACCCTGGGTTTATGGAAAGCCTTCGTTATTTGTGTGATCAATACGGGGCCTTGCTCATATTTGATGAAGTTATGACTGGCTTTCGTCTTGCTGCGGGTGGTGCACAACAAGTCCTTGGGGTTGACGCTGATATTGTGACTTACGGAAAGGTTATTGGTGGTGGTTTGCCTGTGGGTGCTTTTGCTGCACGAAATGAAATCATGACTTTTTTAGCACCTGAGGGACCAGTTTATCAAGCGGGTACCCTAAGTGGAAACCCTCTTGCAATGGCAGCTGGATTGGCCATGCTCACTGCCCTCGATCAAAACCCAGAAGTATTCGAAAGTTTGGCAAATAAAACAGCATACTTGCATGATGGCATGGAAAAAATCCTTTCTAAACAAAGGGTTCCTTTCCAGATTAATCGCTTTGGGTCGATGCTCTCATTACATTTTACCGATTCTCCAGTTGTCGACTTCAAATCGGCTGCAAAGGGAAATAATAAGTCCTTTAATAAATATTTTCATGGAATGTTAAAGCGTGGGGTATATTTACCACCTAGTGCATTTGAAAGTTATTTTCTAAATGATGCAATTTCATACAAAGACCTCGACGTCACTATTCAGGCATTTCATGAAACTATTCGTGAAATGTAAAGTTGCTTTATTCCTGTAAAGGTTTCCATGCGAGCTAACGTATTTTTTACGTGGTATTTGAACGCTGTCCAGCCTTTTCTTTATAACAAAAAATTTAGCTCATGAGGTTGACAAAAAGGCCTTCGTCATTTTTGGAGACTTTTGCTAAG
>JABHGH010000025.1 GCA_018672145.1 Flavobacteriaceae bacterium | reverse complement strand
TAGAAGGCGTCGTTCTTTTTCCTTCACTGTTCGGAATCACTACAGGCTCGTTACCTTCCATTACGGATACACAAGAGTTAGTTGTTCCCAGATCAATTCCAATTATTTTACTCATGATTTAATTTTTTAATTCACTTTTCAATGACTATGCCATTCATTATTAACTGACAGGGTGTCAGTGTAGATCATGATATCAGCATTATAATGTATTTTTGACATAAATTAATACGATGTCTTCTGATCCTAAAGAATATAAAAGAGTGACTATCAATAGTTTGGTAAAGATGAAAAAGTCGCAAGAAAAAATTTCAATGCTGACTGCATACGATTATTCTATGGCAAAAGTTGTCGATGCTGCAGGAGTTGATGTTATTCTTGTTGGCGACTCTGCATCCAATGTCATGTCAGGGCATGAAACAACAATTCCCATCACTCTTAATCAAATGATATATCACGCAGCGGCTGTCGTCCGTGCTAGCCATCGTGCCTTGGTTGTGGTTGACTTACCATTTGGGAGTTATCAATCTGACCCCCAAGAAGCGCTTCGCTCATCGATAAAAATCATGAAAGAGTCTGGAGCTCATGCCGTAAAGGTGGAAGGTGGTAACGAAATCAAAGAATCGATTTCTCGCATTTTAAACGCTGGAATTCCTGTGATGGGCCACCTAGGTCTCACGCCACAATCTATCTATAAATTTGGAACATACGCTGTTCGTGCAAGAGAAGATGAAGAAGCCAAAAAATTACTTTCCGATGCAAAAACTCTTGAAGTATTGGGGTGTTTTGCAATTGTTCTTGAAAAAATACCTTCTGAGCTAGCAAAACTGGTCGCTCAGTCGGTTAACATCCCCGTCATCGGCATCGGAGCTGGATCAGATGTAGATGGACAAGTGCTAGTCATTCATGATTTGATTGGGCTTACTAAAGAGTTTAACCCCCGTTTCCTTCGTCGATACATGAATTTACATGATGAAATGAAAAATGCTATTGAAAGATATGTATCAGATGTAAAGTCTGTTGATTTCCCTAACCGAAAAGAACAGTATTAATTGACCCAATTACACGTTATTTATGAAGACAACCATCTCTTAGTGGTAAATAAAGCCGCAGGGATGCTAGCACAAGGAGACAAAACAGGTGACCCATCACTTGTCGATCAAGCAAAAACGTATATCAAACACAAATACAAAAAGCCAGGTGCTGTTTTTCTTGGCCTTGTTCATCGTCTAGACCGCCCAACAACTGGCGCGCTTGTATTGGCACGTACTTCTAAAGCACTTACTAGATTAAATGCGCAATTTAAAAACCGGGAACCAAAGAAGGTGTATTGGGCAATAGTTTCTGGTTCACCTGAGCAAAACGCCAAACTTGTTCATTTTTTAAAGAAAAATAGCGCACAAAACAAATCATACCCGCAGGTAAAAGAAAGCAAAGAAGCAAAGAAAGCAATACTTGAATATACCTTTCTAAAAAAGCTTGATTCGTATTCTTTATTGGAAATCAGATTGGAGACTGGACGACATCATCAAATTCGTGCGCAACTGGCTGCAGCTAAATTGCATATCAAAGGAGATGTAAAATATGGCGCAAAACGTGCAAACAAAAATGGAGGAATTCATCTCCACGCTCGTACTTTATCGTTAAGCCATCCAACAAATAAAGAAATTATTACTTTTTTAGCCCCCCTACCCGATGACAAGATTTGGAAAGCGTGTCTATCGAATTAAAAGAGATGCTTTTTGTCTAATCACCTCTCCTATCGGACGATTTTCAATTTTACTTTCCAACCAAGATAGTATGTCAAGATATAAAAAAGACCTTTTCTCATAGGAATCATTTTCATAAGACTTAAGTGTATTGTGCAAGTCTTGAAAAGACTGTTTTAATTCGCTTGGATATATGTCTGTCAGGCTTCGCAAAAAACGAATCATTTCCTTCTGAACAGTCTGTAATTCGTTCATCTTTAACAAAAACTTATAGGTCTGTTTCACCTGTTTTTCTAACTGATAATCAAGTCCTGCATCATAGTGAGCGACGACATTGAGTACCCTGGAAAAACACATTAGATCTTGATGAACTCTCAAAGATTTGTCGCTAATAATTTTCTGTAAATATTCAATACATTTCAAATAATTACCCACCCCAAAATAAATGCAAGCAATTTTATAATACAACACCATAATATGGTGTTGATCCAATTGGTCACGATGTATGGCTATTTCATCCAAAACCGTTGAAATTAACGGAAGAGCTTCTTCAAAACTACCTTCTAAAAAATGAAGATTGATCTTGTTATGATATCTTCCCATAAAAATATAAGGGGATATATTATTATTCATTGGAAAACTTGAAGACCCAAGCGTTTCTTCAAATTTTTTCAATGCCTCTTTAAACTTTGAACGATATTTAAGCAAGTATAATAACTCAAATAAATGTTGATGACCGCGAATGAAAAACACAGGGTGCAATTCTATCATTTGTGGGGATAGATAGAAAAGCTCTACCCATTTGTTTGCAAACTTATAGGCTGCTAACAGATCTTGCACTAGCATACTGTACAACAAATGGGATTTGTAAAACCAAAACTTTTCATTGAACCCAGCTGTTTGCATATCAACCCCTCGTATATTGTCTTGAAAAAACTGAGTAACTTCTTTAAATTCTTTATCACTTTTAACATATCCCGATTGAACAATTTTTGTGTAAAGTGAAAGTGATAAGCTTGATAACGAGGAAGAAAGCATGTTAAGCAATGCAATCTCATTAGAATCTTTTGCTAAAACAGATGCTTTATCTGAAGAGCTTTGGGTGAGGTATTGTGTTTGAATTATTTTTTCAAATTCAATAGCTTGAAAAGCCACAATTTTCTCATCTAATTTTAGGGCAAGTGATTTTACTCGATGTAACATTTGCAAACTTTGGTCATACAATCCCTTGTTGTATAAAATATAAACATAATCCAATTGTTCACGAAGCTGTAATCTTTTACTGTTTGAGGAAATAGAAAGGCGTAAACTGATTAAAATTTGCTTGTGTAAATGCGCTTTTACATTTGACAATTGATCCTTTTTAACAACATTTGCACGAGAAATTTCAAGTTCATTGTAAATCTTCATCTTATCAATAAGATTAAATAGAGATAAATATTTGGAATTTGAGTTATTGCCAAGTCGATTTACATACAATTTAAATTGACGTTTTTCAGACTTCGTCAATGATTTAATTAGCCTAAAAAGAGATGCTTTTTGGGATTGGCGCATATATTGTATTCAATTAAAAACACAAGTAAAGCGTAACAATTTGTGTTTATGCTAAATATACATTTTTTTGAGCCATAAATTTAAGTTAAATTTGTCCATATAAAAACGTTATTCTTCTGCTATATGGCCAATGATAAAGTTCACATTTTTGACACCACTCTTAGGGATGGCGAACAAGTTCCCGGTTGTAAATTAAACACTGAACAGAAGCTTCACATCGCTTCTCGCCTAGATGAGTTAGGTGTGGATGTTATTGAAGCTGGTTTCCCGATTTCAAGCCCAGGTGACTTTCACTCAGTTGAAGAAATTTCAAAACTTATTAAAAATGCTTCTGTATGTGGATTAACACGTGCAGTTAAAAAAGATATTGATGTTGCTGCAGATGCACTCAAACACGCCAAAAAACCCCGTATCCATACAGGGATTGGGACGTCTGATTCTCATATCAAGCATAAATTCAATGCAACACGTGAATCGATTATAGAGCGCGCTGTTGGTGCTGTTAAACATGCCAAGCAGTATGTAGAAGACGTTGAATTCTATGCAGAAGATGCAGGACGCACTGACAATGATTTTTTGGCTAAAATGTGTGAGGAAGTTATCAAAGCGGGAGCAACAGTTCTTAATATTCCCGACACTACTGGGTATTGTCTTCCTGAAGATTATGGCAAAAAAATCAAATACCTAGTTGAAAACGTAAAAGGGATTGAAAAAGCTGTTATTTCATGCCACTGTCACAACGATTTAGGACTGGCAACCGCAAACTCAATAGCAGGTGCAGTCAATGGCGCACGTCAAATTGAATGTACAATCAATGGTGTCGGAGAACGTGCTGGAAACACTTCACTAGAAGAGGTTGTGATGATTATGAGGCAACATCCTCATTTGAATATGGATACGAATATCAATACCAAATTATTATACGACACCTCCCAAATGGTGTCTGAAGCAATGGGAATCAGTGTACAAGCCAACAAAGCAATTGTTGGGGCTAATGCTTTTTCTCACAGTTCAGGAATTCACCAAGATGGCGTGATTAAGAACAGAGAAACGTATGAGATCATCAACCCTATTGATGTAGGCGTTGAGACTTCTGCTATTGTGCTCACTGCACGTAGCGGTCGTGCTGCACTTGCTTACAGAGCAAAAAATATTGGTGTTGAACTAACAAAACTACAGTTGGATAAAGTTTATGAACAGTTCCTTAAGTTTGCCGATTTACACAAAGAAATCAATGACGAGGATATTCCTGGAATTATTGAGGCGGCTAAACTGAACTCATTATAAACAAACTAGTTATGGGAAAAACATTATTTGAAAAGGTTTGGGATAACCATGTCGTCGATCAATTAGAGAACGGTCCAGATATTTTATACATTGATAAACACTTAATTCACGAGGTCACTAGTCCACAAGCTTTTTCTGCTCTAAAAGAAAGAAACGTTCCCGTTTTTAGACCTCAACAAATTGTAGCGACAGCAGATCATAATGTGCCAACGCTGAACCAACATCTACCAATTACAGACGAACTCTCACGGAATCAAGTTGCCAAACTTCGACAAAACTGTGAAGAGCATAACATCGAGCTTTATGGATTAGGTCACCCCTACCAAGGAATTGTGCATGTTATTGGACCAGAGCTTGGCATAACACAACCTGGAATGACGATGGTATGTGGAGATAGCCACACATCTACCCATGGTGCTTTTGGGTCTATTGCTTTTGGAATAGGCACAAGCCAAGTGGCACAAGTCTTTGCTAGCCAATGTTTATTGGTTGGAAAACCAAAAAGTATGCGTATTGTCGTTAATGGCGAGTTGAAACCAGGCGTACATCCCAAAGACGTCATCTTATACATCATCTCAAAATTGGGCACGGATTCTGGAACAGGTTACTTTGCTGAATATGCTGGTTCAGTATTCGAAAATATGACAATGGAAGGTCGTATGACTGTCTGTAATATGAGTATCGAAATGGGTGCTCGAGGTGGGATGATTGCTCCAGACGAAACTACATATGAGTATGTGAAAGGTAAAGAGTTTGCTCCGAAAGGAAAAGAGTTAGAAACTAAAATTTCCCATTGGAAAACACTTCCTACTGACGATGACGCTGTGTTTGATAAAGAGTACACTTTTGACGCAGCAGATATTGGACCGATGATTACCTATGGAACAAATCCAGGAATGGGTATCAGAGTAGATGAACAAATACCTACAAATGAAAATGAATCTTATCAGAAGGCATTGGATTATATGGGCTTTTCCCAAGGGGATTCTTTACATAAATTGCCGATAAATTATGTTTTCATAGGAAGTTGCACAAACTCTAGAATTGAAGATTTCAGAGCTGCTTCCAAATACATTAAAGGAAAGAAAAAGGCAAGTAACGTTAACGCATTAATTGTTCCAGGGTCACAACAAGTCGCCAAACAAATTCAAGCTGAAGGATTACATAAAATATTTGAAGCAGCTGGTTTCGAGATTCGTCAACCTGGATGCTCTGCATGTTTAGCGATGAATGATGACAAAATTCCAGCAGGTGAATATTGTGTTTCAACTTCAAATCGAAATTTTGAAGGAAGACAAGGCCCTGGGGCACGTACGATTTTGGCTAGCCCCATGACTGCTGCTGCTGCAGCTATAGAAGGTAAAATTGTTGATATAACACAATTGTAATGAAAAAATTTACTCGCTTACAACAGACTGCGATTCCTCTAGATATAGAAAACGTTGATACAGACCAAATCATACCCGCACGCTTTCTCAAAGCTACTGATCGTAAAGGCTTTGGCGAAAATTTGTTTCGTGATTGGCGCTATAACGGAGATCAAAATCCTATAGATAGCTTCATACTTAACAACAAAAACTATTCAGGTCCAATTCTTGTCGCTGGAAATAATTTTGGATGTGGATCTAGCCGAGAACATGCAGCATGGGCATTGACAGACTTTGGTTTTAAAGTTGTGATTTCAAGTTTTTTTGCTGATATCTTTCAAGGTAATGCATTAAACAATGGACTGCTTCCAATTCAAGTAAACCCAGAACAGCTAACGTTGATTTTTAAAGCGATTGAGAGTGATCCGAAATGTGAATTTATTGTTGATTTAGAAAAGCAGACCCTTCAAATTGCATCAATAGACCTCATCATCGATTTTGAAATTAATGGTTACAAAAAAATATGCTTGATTAATGGTTATGATGATATCGATTATCTGATCAATAACAAACAAAAAATTATTGAATTCGAAAACAAACGAAATGCATAAAAACATTGCGGTTCTAGCTGGAGACGGCATAGGTCCAGAAGTCATCGCTGAAGCCATAAAGGTTTTGCAAGCAATCGAAAAAAAATACAACCACTCATTCAGCTTTGAACAAGCATTAATGGGAGCTGCTGCAATTGATGCGACTGGCAATCCTCTTCCAGAAGAGACAATCAAAACTTGTACGTCAAATGATGCCATTTTATTTGGAGCCATAGGCGACCCTAAATATGACAATAATCCCGATGCTAAAGTACGGCCTGAACAAGGGTTACTTGCCCTTAGAAAAGCATTAAACCTTTATTGTAATGTTCGGCCGGTAGCTGCGTATGATGCGCTAATTGACAAGGCACCCCTTAAACGAGAGCGCATTGAAGGTGCAGATTTGGTCATTTATCGAGAATTAACAGGAGGTATTTATTTCGGAGAGAAAAGAGAATCAGAGAATGGAGATGTTGCATCTGATTTATGTAAATATTCGAAAGAAGAAATTATACGTGTTGCTCATCTTGCCTTTAAAGCAGCTACAAAAAGAAATAACAAACTTACTTTGGTCGATAAGGCAAACGTTTTAGCATCTTCTCGACTATGGAGAAGCACAGTTACAGAGCTACACCAAAAGCATTATAGTACTGTTGATTTAGATTATTTGTTTGTAGATAATGCAGCTATGCAACTCATTCTTAACCCTTCTCAGTTTGACGTTATCCTTACAGGAAACTTATTTGGTGATATCATTTCAGATGAAGCAAGTGTAATTGGTGGATCAATCGGACTTTTAGCTTCAGCATCAGTAGGAGATAAATATGCTTTATTTGAGCCAATACATGGTTCTTTTCCTCAAGGCGCTGGAAAAGGGATTGCTAATCCTATTGCTACTATATTATCAGCAGCTATGATGCTTGAACACTTTGACATGCATGTGGAAGCAAAGGCAATACAAAGTGCAGTTAATAATACAATTAATAACAGTATAGGAACACCCGATATATCTCCTGAAAAAAGCTACACTACCACAGAGGTTGGATCTCACATAAGTAAATTAATACTGCAATAAAAAAGGCGCAAAATGCGCCTTTTTTTTATTATATAAACAAGAAGATGAAGTTTTACCCTTTTTCTTCTTCATTCATTTTCTTCTTCAAGTTTGCTAAAGCATCAAGATCACCTAAAGTAGAAACTTCATTTTTAGAAGCCTTTTTCACAGCTTTCTTAACGTTTTCTTGCTCCATCGCTTTAAACACAGCGCTATGAGATAAAACAACTCGCTTGTAATCCTTATTAAACTCTATTACTTTGAATTCTGCAGTATCTCCTTTTTTCAGTTTATTACCGTCTTCTTTTTCAAGGTGACGGTTCGGAACAAAGGCAGTAATGTCTTCATTGAGAACAACAGTCGCACCTTTATCAACGATTTCTTCAATCGTAGATGTCAACGTAGTACCTTCCGAAAACTCCTTTGAATACTTGTCCCAAGGATTGTCTTGAATTTGTTTGTGACCCAAGCTTAGCTTTCTGCCATCAACATCCAGTTCAAGAACGATAACTTCTAACTCTTGACCAACTGTTACAACTTCAGATGGGTGTTTCACTTTCTTAGTCCAAGAAAGATCTGAGATGTAAATTAAACCATCAATTCCTTCTTCAAGTTCAACAAACACACCAAAGTTTGTGAAGTTTCTAATCACACCCTTGTGCTTAGATCCAACAGGATATTTGGTTGTAATATCAGTCCATGGATCAGTAGAAAGTTGTTTCATTCCCAGTGACATTTTTCGCTCTTCACGATCCAAGGATAGGATTGAAACTTTCACTTCATCTCCAACCTTGACAAAGTCTTGTGCGGAACGCATGTGCGTACTCCAAGACATTTCCGAAACGTGAACAAGACCTTCAACACCTAGCGCAACTTCTACAAAGGCACCGTAATCAGCGATAACTGCGACTTTACCGTCAACAACATCACCTTCTTTTAGATCTTCACTGAGAGCTTCCCAAGGATGCTGACTCAATTGTTTAACACCCAATTGAATTCGTGATTTATCATCATCAAAATCAAGTATGACTACATTGAGCTTTTGATCGAGTTCTAAAATTTCACCAGGATGATTGATTCTATTCCATGACAAATCTGTGATGTGAACAAGTCCGTCCACTCCTCCAAGATCGATAAAGACACCATAAGATGTGATGTTTTTAACTGTCCCTTCAAGAACTTGACCTTTTTCAAGTTGGCCAATGATTTCTTTTTTCTGCTCTTCAATATCAGCTTCGATTAGAGCTTTGTGAGAGACTACAACATTTTTGAATTCATGATTGATTTTGACAATCTTGAATTCCATGTTTTTATTTACATATTGGTCGTAATCACGAATTGGCTTAACGTCAATTTGTGAACCAGGTAAAAACGCCTCAATACCAAATACGTCAACGATCATACCTCCTTTGGTACGACATTTTACGAACCCTGTAACAACTTCATTCTTGTCATGTGCTTCATTGACACGATCCCACGCCATGATTACGCGAGCTTTTCTGTGTGATAATACGAGTTGACCCGTTTTATCCTCACGTATATCAACGATAACTTCTACGATATCACCGACTTTAAGATCAGGATTGTATCTAAATTCGTTGAGAGAGATTACACCCTCTGATTTCGCATTGATGTCAATGATAGCTTCTCGATCGGTCATATGAGTAACCGTGCCTTTGATAACGTCAGTTTGCTGAGTGTCAACAAAATTATCTTGAACAAGTTTCTCAAACTCCTTGTATTTAGCCTCATCAACGGATTCAGCCGCTTCTTCGTAAGAAACCCAATCAAAATTTTCTAAAAATTCTTCCGTAGTTTGTGTAGGTGCAGACGATTCAGTTGATTCGTCTTGTATTGCTGAGGTCTCGACAGTTTCTGCCTGAACTTCCTCGTTTACATGATCATCAGTCATGAGTAAATAATTTGTATTTTGATGCTTTTGGAAAAACGAGCGTCGAGCAGCAAAAGAGTTTATAATAGTTGTCTCTGAGGTTTTTTTTCTTAAAACGCTTCCCTCAGGGTGCGCAAAATTAACTCTTTTGTACAGATGAGCAAATAATTTAAAGATAAAGTTTAACTACGTTTTTTTTCGATTTCATCAATTGCCTTAGCAAGCAAATTTTCGGAAGTACTTTCCTGTGAACTTAACACAATCGCATTAGTTGGCTTCACAAGTGGTGAATCTAAACGAGTTGAATCGATTTCATCTCTTTTTGCGAGGTTATCATACACTTCTTTATATGACACGACATCTCCTTTTTCTTTAAGTTCAGTAAACCGACGAGCTGTACGGACATCAATTGAGGCCTCTAGAAAAAACTTTATCTCTGCTTTGGGAAAAACAACACTGCCGATGTCACGGCCATCCATAACGACATTTCCCCTTTCCCCTAATTCGCGCTGTCTATCGACCATGAATTTTCTGAAAATCGATTCTTTAGCAATAATACTTACATATTTAGCAACTTCCAGTGAGCGAATTTTACCTTCGATAACTTTTCCATTAAGCATTACAAAATCATCACTATTAAAGTCGATTTTGATTGTTGGAAGAAGTGATATTAATTCCTTTATTTTATAACAGTCCTCTCCTAGCAATTGAAGCTCCATTGCATATTGAGTTAAAGCACGATACATAGCGCCTGAATCGATATGCTTAAACCCAAAGTGCTTTGCCAACCCTTTAGCTAAAGTGCTTTTACCTGATGAAGAAGCACCGTCGATTGTAATGATAAAATCTTTCATTTAGGGTGTAAAGGTAAGACCTATAAAATTAGTGTTTCCTGCAATACTATAGCGTGCATGACTGTAATTGAATCTAAACTTTCTTAAGTTAATTCCAAACCCAAAAGATAAACCAGAAAAACTTCGGATTTCAGGGATTTTAAGTTCTGTCGAACGTAAAAAATTATAACCCAATTGAAGAGAAAAAGGCCGTTCTGGAAATAATTCAGCACTAAAAACAATGTGTTTCATAAACTCGTTTAAGAAACTAGGTTTTTCAATTGACTCATCACCATCCAAACTGTTTTGTTGTTGATTAGGATTTGCATATGCAAGATCCCAACGTTCTAAATGATCTAGAGTAAGGTGCCATCGAAACGGCAAATACTCCAACGCATTGGAAAGCCCAAAAGAAAGTGTAAAAGGAATAGGCTCTTTAACAGCATCATAAGTCGTTAGCTGCGAGCCAACATTACGGGCAACTAATCCAAATCGATATTGTGAATTTTCGGGATCATAATACACTCCAAAGTCTCCAGTTAGACCAATCGAATTGTATTGTTCGAGAGTAGAGCTGATAATATTTACCCTAGCCCCAAGAGACAAGTTGTTTGCTGTAAAGTGGTGAGAATAGGATACTCCAAATGCGACTTCGTTTCCAGTGAATGTGCCTAGTTTATCCCCAAGATTATCTCGCTCATCAAAACTGCCGTAATGTAAGAATCGAGCATCAATCAATAATAAATGATTCTCTTTAATTTTTAAAGAAAATGCTGCCGTACCACTATTAATTCCAGCGAAATAAGGCTGATAGTTAAAAATAAACTGACCTGTAATAGTGTCCGAAACTTGAGCAGGATTCGCTAAACTACTCGATATTGATGAACTGGATAATGTTGAAATCCATGTGCCCAAAGCCATATGACGAGGGCTCGGCGATAACTCCAAGAATTGATAGGTTTTAGTGCCTCCAATTTGAGCGGATAAAGAAGTCAAAATAAAATAAACAATTACAACATTACAATCCCTCATATAATTATGATTTAACTATAAAACGCTATCGCTTAACTTTTATTTGGTTCGCATCAGTTGTTTTGTCGCTTTTTGATTTGTCAACGCAAAATCAATCACTTCTAACATGTGTGAAACGTAATGAAATTTCAATCCTTTCAAATACTTTGGATTGATTTCATTGACATCTTTTTCATTGGCAACGCACAAAACAATGGTGTTTACATTGGCGCGTTTTGCTGCTAAAATTTTCTCTTTTATTCCCCCTACAGGAAGAACCTTACCACGCAAGGTAATTTCCCCTGACATCGCAAGTTTACTTTTTACCTTACGTCTTGTTATGGCTGACACTAAAGAAGTTAGCATCGTAACTCCTGCACTAGGGCCATCCTTTGGCGTGGCTCCTTCTGGAACATGTATGTGAAAATTATTTTTACTTAGTTGTTCTGAACTTGTGTCTAATTGATCTGCATATGACTTAATAAATTCCAAAGCTATGGTCGCTGATTCTTTCATTACCTTACCAAGATTCCCTGTCAATGATAGATTCCCAGAGCCTGGTGTAAGTAATGATTCAATAAATAAAATGTCTCCTCCCATTTGTGTCCATGCAAGTCCTGTTACAACTCCTGGGACATCATTGTTTTCATAGGAATTTTTTACAATTTTTTCTGGTCCTAAAACTTTATTTATATGATCTTCATCAATAACAGTTTCAAATTCTTCTTCTAGAGCAATTGATTTTGCTCGATCACGAATTACCTTAGCAATGGTCTTGTCAAAGCCACGAACTCCTGATTCTCTAGTGTAATTAGCAACTAATTTTTTGAGAATTGAGCGACCTATTTTAATGACATTATTTGTCAACCCATGCTCTTTGATCTGTTTTGGTAACAAATATTTACTTCCTATAGAAACTTTTTCTTCCAAAGTATATCCACTAACG
>JABHGH010000021.1 GCA_018672145.1 Flavobacteriaceae bacterium | reverse complement strand
TTGTAAAAAATTGTTTTGCATTTTCAAAAGACTTACGTTCAATTTTCCGAATCAATTCCGTAACAATCGCGTTGACTTCAGTAAGACGCTCACTATTTGGATAACGGTTAATGTAATCCTGCAGTTTGTTAAGCGCTTCTTCTGTGTTAGTCTGATCTAAACTGTAAACAGGGGATAATTTCATATAAGAATAAGCCATTAAATAATAGGCCTCTTCTAGTTTTTGACTTTTTGGGAATGCATTTATAAAAGATTCGAACTCATAGGATGCCGTGATATAGGATCCTGTATTCAAGAGGCAATTTGCGTAAAAAAATGTGATACGTTCTGACTGTGGTTTACCTCTGTATATTGGTTTTAATTGCTCAAACAGGCCCTTTGCACGACGAAACTCTCCTTCTTCGTAATAGTTCTCTGCAAGGTCATATTTTAGTTTAATATCATCGCTTTTTAATGCTTTTTGATAAGGACCACATGATAACACCATCAGTAAGGATAGTGTGGCGAAAATAAATTTGATCGAATTTTTATGCATACTGCAAAGTTATGAATTTGCGCACAACAATTACGTTGTATTATTTGTATTGTTTTACATAAGTACTCAAATGCGTATGAACGCTTTCAGAAACAGAAATTAGAGGTAAGCGAAGATGATTTTTGATTAATCCTCTTTGAGATAGCACAGATTTAACTCCTGCAGGATTACCTTCTTCAAACAATAAGTCAATGATAGGTTGTGCAAGCTTTGAAACCTCGTCGGCTTTTTGATGATTTGAATCCAAGGCAGCATCTACGCCTTCTTTGAAAAAACGAGGAAAGCAACCTGCAATAACCGAAATCACTCCTTCAGCTCCGCATTGAATCAACGGGATAGCAGTTTCGTCGTCACCTGAAAGCAATATAAAATTGTCAGGACGATTTGTTAAAATATCTTCACCCTGTTTTAAATTTCCACTCGCATCTTTAGTCCCAATAACGTTGGGGCAGTCTCTAGCAATACGCAGTGTTGTTTCGGCAGTGATATTTGAAGATGTTCTACCGGGAACATTGTATAATATCAACGGCAATGGCGTTGATTTATCAAGAGCTTTGTAATGCTGATAAATCCCTTCTTGTGTTGGTCGATTATAATATGGGGACACCGAAAGTATGGCGTCAAAACCTGAGGGATCGACTCTTTCTAATGCTTCCTGTATGGCTCTAGTGTCATTCCCTCCTATTCCCATAATAAGAGGGACACGTCCTTTGTTTTGTTGAACAAAAAACTTAAATATCTTTTCTTTTTCGGAAACCGATATGGTGGGCGATTCACCTGTGGTACCCATAGCTACGAGATAATTAATCCCACTGGTAATTAAAAACTCTATTAACTCACCCAGAGAATCATAATCTACCGACAAATCGGAATGAAAAGGAGTGACTACAGCAACTCCTGTACCTGAAAATTTTGACTTATCCATCAGTTTTTATTTTTGAGAAAAACGATCTGAAAGTATTGATGAATTTGTCCGGCATAAAATTTTCTTCTCCTAGCATAAAATCGTTGAGACGATGATCTACTGTCGAAAAACCAACACGAAACTGAGCGTTAATGTTTGATGAAATGGACTGAAGAGGTAAATTGTCTTTAACAAAATAGTTTACCAAAAGATCAAAATGATGTGATGTAACACGTTCTAACATAGGATGCAATAAGGTTCCATCCCAGTGTAGATGACGGTTGTTGAATTGAGGGGAGAATTGAGCGTGTTCTTTTGTTTCTCTCGGAACATAGAATATAGTTGAAGTTTTGTTTTCTGGAAGGTCAAAAAGCTCCTGAAAATAACGTGTTGGATCTACACCATCTGATGCTTTTATATCAACCAAACACGCAACAGATCGAATTGTTTTGGGTTTGACTACAGATCGCTTTGCCAATTCTGACAGGGCACTTTCAATAACTCTTTTTCTAAACATTGTTAAGGGGCGCTAAATTAGGCAAACTACAAGATATCAAATGCAATTTAACATTCTTTTTCAAAATAACACAAATTGTTTTATTTATAACAGTCCCTTAGATCATAATAAGAAAATCATTCTCACTTAAAATCTTAATATTTAATTCATTTGCTTTCACTCTTTTTTTAGGTCCCATGTTCTCGCCTGCTAAAAGAAATGTAGTTTTGGAGGATAAAGAGGAAGAAACTTTGCCTCCATGGTCTTCAATCAACTTCTGAATTTCATTTCTACTATATGTTGAAAAAACACCAGAAATCACAAAACGCTGACCAGACAATTTGTTAGAAAGGGATTGATCTAGGTCTTGATCACGTTCTAATTGTAATCCATAGGTTTTCAAACGATCAATGATGTGTTGGTTTGATAGCGAACTAAAGAAAGTCACAACACTTTGAGCAATGCGTGTTCCAATTTCATCGACATCGATTAGCGTTTCTTCAGTGGCAACCGAAATCGCATCAATTGAACCAAAATGAACGGCCAATTTTTTAGCGACCGTTTGGCCAACATAACGAATACCCAGAGCAAATAAAACTCGTTCAAAAGGGATTTCTTTTGAATCTTCTACCGCTTTAAGTATGTTATTAACAGACTTATCTGCTAAACGATCAAGAGGAATTAGTTGGTTGTAAGTTAGGGTATACAAGTCTGCATAAGAGTGCAACAATCTCTGACGGTAGAGCAATTCAATCGTTTCGTTACCTAACCCATCAATATCCATTGCTTTACGAGAAATAAAATGCTGTATTCTTGCTGTGATTTGCGTTGGACACGCATCAACATTAGGGCAATAATGATCTGCTTCTCCTTCAATACGAATAAGCTCCGTATCGCAGTCCGGACAATGTGTGATATACTTCACCTTTACAGCATTTGGGCTTCGTTTTGTTTTATCAACAGATGTGATTTTTGGAATGATCTCACCTCCTTTTTCAATAGCTACTCGATCGTTAATATACAAATCAAGTTTTTCAATATGATCTGCATTATGTAGTGATGCACGCTTGACAATTGAACCACCTAAATGCACTGGCTCAAGATTGGCTACTGGTGTAACCGCTCCAGTACGTCCAACTTGGAAGTGAATAGATTGTAAAGTCGTATAAATACTTTCTGCTTTAAACTTATAAGCAATTGCCCAGCGTGGGGATTTGGATGTGTAGCCCAATTCTTCTTGATGTGAAATATCATTTACTTTTATAACAACTCCATCAATTTCATAGGGTAAATTTGTTCGTTCTTTATTCCAATAAGTAATATAATCAATCACTTCACTTATGGAGGATGCATGCTTGTTGTTTTGTGGCACATTAAACCCATAATTGCGTGCCGCATCTAAGCTCTCCATCTGAGTAGAAAATAAAGGGCGTGCTGCGATCATTTGGTACAAAAAACACTGAAGAGGACGTGCTGCCACCAGCGCACTATCTTGTAGTTTTAGACTTCCGGATGCCGTATTTCTTGGATTTCTATAGGGCTCCTCCCCGTTTTCTTCTCGGGTTTTATTCATGTCGTGAAAGCCTTGGATTGGAAGTATAATTTCTCCTCGAATGGAAAAGCGATCTTTGTAATTTCCACGCAATTGTAAAGGTACAGTTGGGATGGTTCTGATGTTTTGAGTGACATCATCTCCTTGCACACCATCACCACGAGTGACAGCACGAACCAAGACACCATTGTTATAGATCAGACTGATGGATGCGCCATCATATTTTAATTCACAACTATACGTCACAGAATCAGTTCCAAGAAGTTTAAAAATACGCTTCTCCCAATCGTATAACTCCTCTTCATCATAAGCATTATCTAAAGAATACATGGGGAATTCATGAACGATCGTCGGAAAATCTTTGGTTACCGAACCACCTACACGAAGGGTTGGCGAATTAGGGTCATAAAAGGTTGGATGTGCCTTTTCTAAGCTAGCAAGTTCACGAAGACGCTGATCAAAATCGTAGTCGCTAATTGTTGGCTCGTCGAGAACATAATAGTTATAGTTGTGCTCGTGCAATTCCTTACGTAATGATAATATTCGCTCCTCTACTTGCTTCATGTTTTTTTAGTTGCTCTTAACATACGGTCTTTTCCTTGCATGTCCTTTGCGACCACAATATCGTCAAATTCCATCATTTTTAAAAGAGAAACTACTTCGTTTGCAGTCTTTGGATTAAGCTCAAAATAAAGACGGCCTCTAGGCTTTAAATGCGCTTGTGAAAAAGCAGCAACGGCAGCATAAAATTGAACTCGATTCTTATCGGTTGTAAAAAGTGCTAGATGAGGCTCATGTCTCAATACATTCTCATGCATCATAGTAATGTCTTCCCTTAAAACATAGGGAGGGTTGGATACGATAATATCCCATTGTCTGTTTTCCTCCTTTTGGGAAAGAATATCAACTTTTGAAAAAACAACAGATGATTGCAACTCTTTTGCTGTTTTCTTTGCCGTAGTTAATGCGCTTGTAGAAATATCCCAAGCTGTTACTTTAGCCTCGATCAACTTCTCAAGAGCAAAGGCAATGCAACCACTTCCTGTGCATATATCAAGGACCTCTTGCCCCTTGGACTCTTGATCTTGAACCCAGTAGACAAGCGACTCGGTTTCAGGGCGAGGAATAAGCACCTCAGAAGATAATTGAATGGTAAGCCCTGCAAAGTTGGTTTCACCTACTATATATTGTATTGGCTCGTTGTTCGTGAGGCGAACCAAGATTTGATCCAGCTTGACATGCGTAGTTGTGCTGAGTTTAGTATGGGGTGATAAAACAACCTGGGCTCTGTTTATTTTTAGCACATACTCCAAGACAATAAAAAAAAGAGCATTTACTTCATCTTTTGAATATATGGACGATAATGAATTGGTAAAATGCTCGCGAAAATCACTAATTGTCATTTCTTAGGTTTTTAATCATCCAAACAGGACAAGAGTAATGACCTGTATTACCTAGTGGCTTTTCGATGTATTGAAACCCCATTTTCCTGTACAACTTTTGCGCGTCGAGCATATTGGGCATCGTTTCTAAATAACAATTCATAAATCCATAGTGCCTTGCTTTTTGCAAGCACAATTCGATCATTTTTTTTCCTAATCCCCTTCCTCTTGCTTGTGGAGAAAAATACATTTTTTGTAGTTCGCAGTAGCTTTCTGCGCACCCTACAAGTGGCGCAATTCCTGCACCACCAAAAATCTGCTTTCCATAACAAACAACCCAATAATCTGAATGAGAAGACTGATAGGACTCATAAATTGCATCCAACTCAGGGTCGGCATAAGCAGTGCCAACTTTGGGAACACCCATTTCTAAAAGGACGTTGCGTAATACCTTGGCAAGGTCTTTATTATCGTCTTGCTCGACCAAACGTATTCGCCATGAATCAAGTGCCATAAGTTTACTGTATTTTTGTGTCGGAAAAGTACAATGAAAATTTGGTATGAATAAGACCGAAAGCATGAAAAAATGTATCGCTCTTGCGAAACAAGGGCTAGGCACTACCTACCCAAATCCATTGGTAGGAGCTGTCATATTGCATAAGGGTAAAGTGATAGGCTCAGGCTGGCATCAAAAAGCTGGTGGTGCTCATGCCGAGGTTCATGCTATCAACGACGTGAAAGAGCCTTCCCTTCTCGTCGAATCAACATTGATTGTCAATCTTGAGCCATGCAGTCATCATGGAAAAACACCTCCTTGTGCTGACCTTATTATACGAAGTGGCATAAAACATGTAGTGATTGGCACTCAAGACCCTTTTGAGGAAGTGCAAGGCAAAGGCATTCAAAAATTGATTGACGCTGGCATTCGTGTAGACATGGAAGTTGAAAAAGAGGAGTGTCTAGCACTAAACAAACGCTTTTTTACGTTTGTTAAAAAAAAGCGTCCTTATATTATTTTGAAATGGGCAGAGTCATTGGACGGATATATAGCTCCTATTCAAAAATCAGAAACAACCCCTTATTGGATTTCGCAACTTCCAGCTCGCAAACTGGTACACAAATGGAGAAGTGAAGAACAAGCGATATTGATTGGGAAAAATACAGCCTTGACAGACAACCCATCTTTAACCACAAGACTTCATAAAGGATCATCACCTATTCGTGTTCTTATCGATCCAAAGGGCAAAGTAAATCGTCGTGCCAAAATTTTTGATAATAATCAAAAGACCATCGTTTTTACGGCTACTAGACAACCTAGTGTTAATCAAATAGAATATATAGCTGTTGACTTTACAAAAAATGTTGTGAAACAAATTTGTGATGTTTTATATCATAAAAATATTCAATCCTTACTTATTGAAGGAGGGCGTATTACTTTACAATATTTTATTGACGCAAATCTTTGGGATGAAGCTCGAATTATCACAGGAAAAAAAACATTGATTACTGGAGTTAAATCTCCTAATACTTCATCATTTACAAAAAAGAAAGGTTCTTATAATTTAGGGGAAGATTTAATCGATATTTGGATTAACGATCAAGTGCTTCCATAAATATTTCAGGACAACGCATTAATTTTCGTGTCTTCCCGTCTACAAAGCCAAGACGCGTTTTTGCAGTAGTACACAATACATTTTCAACATTATACAACTCGTAGGAAAAATCAATAAAAACCGTTGGGTCAC
>JABHGH010000023.1 GCA_018672145.1 Flavobacteriaceae bacterium | reverse complement strand
TCTTCAATTTTCCAAATATTCTTTATCGCTTCTAAAAATTGTCTCATAATCGATTAAGCATCTATCGCTTGTCCGCCTGCTGCTTCTATGGCTGCTTTGGCAGATGCTGTGAATTTATGCGCTGTTATCTTCAATGGTGCTGACAGTGTGCCACGACCTAAAATTTTAACCAAATCATTTTTTCCTGCAAGTCGTAAACCAACAAATTGAGCAAGAGAAATCTCTTTTTTTACTTTTTTGGCATCTACCAACTGCTGTAAGGTATCGAGGTTAATCCCTTGATACTCCTTTCGGTTGATATTGGTAAATCCAAATTTAGGAACACGGCGTTGCAAAGGCATCTGACCTCCTTCAAATCCAATCTTTTTGGAATAACCAGAACGAGATTTGGCTCCTTTATGACCACGTGTTGCTGTACCACCAGATCCTGATCCTTGACCACGACCGAGTCGTTTGTTAGCAGATTTTACAGCTCCCTTAGCGGGTTTTAAATTTCCTAATTCCATAACTTATAATTGTTCTACAGAAACAAGGTGTTTCACTTTATCTATCATTCCAAGCACAACGGCAGAGTCATCATGCTCAACAGAGTGACCAATGTTTTTTAATCCCAGTGCTTTAAGCGTTCTCTTTTGGTTTTCAGGACGCTTGATGTAGCTACGCGTTTGTGTTACTTTAATTTTTCCCATGTTATTATCCGTTATAAACTTTTTCAAGAGAAATACCACGTTGTTTGGCGATCACGTTTGCGTTACGCAATTGTAGAAGCGCATCAAATGTTGCCTTTACAACATTGTGGGAGTTTGATGACCCTTGTGATTTAGAAAGGACATCATGTACACCAACGGCCTCAAGCACTGCGCGAACAGCACCACCAGCGATTACTCCTGTACCCGTTGATGCTGGTTGGAGATACACACGTGCGCCTCCAAACTTACCTTTTTGTTGGTGAGGTAGCGTTCCTTTATGAATTGGGATACGAACCAAATTTTTCTTCGCATCTTCAACAGCTTTCGCAATTGCTTCACTAACCTCTTTAGATTTACCTAAACCATGCCCTACGACTCCGTTTTCGTCTCCGACAACAACAATAGCAGAAAATCCAAAAGCACGACCACCCTTCGTTACCTTAGTAACACGCTGAACACCAACGAGGCGATCCTTAAGCTCAAGTCCACCTGGCTTAACAAATTCTACGTTTTTATAATTTTGATACATATCTAATTAAAATTTTAGTCCCCCTTCGCGAGCACCTTCTGCTAGCGACTTTACACGGCCATGATACAAATAACCTCCACGGTCAAATCGGATACTCGTTACGCCAGCGGCCAATGCTTTCTCAGCAATAAGCTTACCAACCAAACCGGCTTGTTCTGTCTTTGAAGACGCCTTTTCACTTACATCCTTGTCGCGCGACGAGGCAGCAACTAAAGTTTTCCCAGTTTCATCATTGATGATTTGAGCATAAATCTCTTTATTGCTTCTGAAAATAGACATCCGTGGCTGCTCAGCTGAACCTAAGAGCGTAGCTTTAAAGCGACGTTTGATGCGAAATCTTCGCTGTGTTTTTGTTTGTTTCATAACTTTTTTACGTTATGCAGATTTACCTGCTTTTCTACGAATTTGTTCACCTACAAACTTGATTCCTTTTCCTTTATATGGCTCTGGTTTGCGGAAAGATCGAATCTTTGCAACGACAGCTCCCAACAATTGCTTGTCATAAGAAAAAAGTTTTACGATTGGATTTTTACCTTTTTCAGAAATGGTTTCAAGCTTTACTTCAATTGGAATCTCAAAAACAATATTGTGAGAAAATCCTAAAGCAAGATCTAATTTTTGACCCTGGTTTGATGCTCTATATCCAACACCTACAAGTTCTAATTCTTTGCTGAAACCTTGAGAAACGCCCTCAACCATATTGTTGACTAACGCACGGTACAGTCCGTGTTTTGCTCTATCAGGTTTTGACTCAGAGGGACGGCTTACTTTTAAAGTGGTGCCTTCTTGGGTAATTTTCACTGTGTCGTATGACTGGCTTAATTCACCCAACTTTCCTTTGACCGTAATAACGTCTGATTGAACATCAACGCTCACACCTTCTGGTATTGAAATCGGATTATTTCCTACTCGTGACATGATTTATTCTTTACTGTTTTTTAATATACGTAGCAGAGCACTTCACCCCCTACATTTTCATTTTTCGCTTGCTTACCAGTCATCACCCCGTGAGAAGTTGACATGATGGCAACGCCTAATCCATTTAACACACGTGGAATGTCGTCCGAACCAGTGTATTTACGTAACCCAGGTGTACTCGCACGCTGGAGCTTTTTTATCACTGGATCTTTCGAAATCGGATCATACTTTAATGCAATCTTGATTACTCCTTGTGCATTCGTTTCTTCTTTCTTGTAACTTAAAATATACCCTTGATCAAAAAGGATCTTTGTTATTTCGAGTTTGAGCTTTGAAGCGGGAATATCAACTACACGGTGACCAGCGCTATTTGCGTTTCGGATGCGAGTTAAAAAATCTGCTATTGGATCTGTGTTCATACTATTCTATATTACCAGCTGGCTTTTCTAACACCAGGGATTAAACCTTTATTTGCCATTTCACGAAACATAACACGTGAAACACCGAATTGACGCATATATCCTTTTGGACGACCCGTCAGTTTGCAACGATTGTGCATACGAACAGGTGACGCATTTTTGGGAAGCTTCTGAAGAGCTTCATAGTCCCCTGCTTCTTTTAATGCTTTGCGCTTATCCGCATATTTAGCAGTTAGTTTTGCACGTTTGACCTCACGGGCCTTCATTGATTCTTTAGCCATATTAATTGTTTTTAAAAGGCAAGCCCAATTGAGTTAATAATGATTTTGCTTCTTTATCTGTTTGTGCAGACGTCACAAATGTGATGTCCATACCAGCGATCTTTGCTACCTTATCGATGTCGATCTCTGGGAAAATAATTTGTTCGGTAATTCCTAAGTTGTAATTACCTCTTCCATCAAATCCACTAGCTTTTACGCCACCGAAATCACGAACCCTTGGAAGGGCAGCAGTAACCAAACGATCTAGAAATTCATACATACGATCACCACGCAACGTTACACGTGCACCAATTGGCATCCCTTTACGCAACTTAAAGTTTGCAACATCTTTCTTGGAAATTGTAGCCACCGCTTTTTGACCCGATATTGTTGTTAACTCATCAATGGCATGTTCAACCAATTTCTTGTCGGCAACAGCAGCACCAACGCCACGGCTGATCACGATCTTTTGAAGTTTTGGCACTTCCATCTTGTTTCCATAGCTGAACTCTTCAGTCATAGCCGAAATAACACGATCGTTATATTCTTGTTTTAGTCTAGGTACCATGCTAAATTACTTCTTTTGTTTTACGTGAAATACGTTCTTTATTGTCGCCATTCATTTGATATCCAATGCGAGTTGTGTCACCATCAGCAGTGATCAACGACAAGTTGGAAATATGAATCGCAGCTTCTTTTTCAACAATACCGCCTTGTGGATTTTGTGCATTTGGCTTGGTATGACGCTTCACCAAATTTACGCCCTCAACAATGGCTTTATCCTTTTCGAAAAACAGTTTCATTATTTTGCCTTCTGACCCTTTATGATCACCAGCAATTATGCGAACTGTATCTCCTGTTTTTAATTTACTTTTCTTCATGCCTTTACTTATAAAACCTCAGGGGCTAATGAAATAATTTTCATAAATTTCTTATCACGTAACTCACGTGCTACGGGACCAAATACACGTGTTCCGCGCATTTCACCAGTTGGTTCAAGCAACACACATGCGTTTTCATCAAAGCGAATGTATGAACCATCAGCACGACGAATTTCTTTTTTTGTTCGCACAACAACAGCCGTAGATACTTGTCCTTTTTTGACCGTACCGTTTGGAGTTGAGTCCTTCACGGTAACTACAATTTTGTCACCAATAGAAGCGTATCTACGCTTTGTTCCTCCGAGAACGCGAATCGTGAGCACTTCCTTAGCACCTGTATTGTCCGCAACTTTAAGTCTTGATTCTTGTTGTACCATTATTTTGCTCTTTCAATGATTTCAACCAATCTCCAGCATTTCGACGCGCTGAGTGGTCGTGTTTCCATGATGCGAACCGTGTCTCCGATATTGCAATCATTTGTTTCGTCGTGTGCGACATACTTTTTTGTTTTCAAAACAAACTTTCCGTACATCGGGTGTTTAACACGCTTAACTTCGCTAACAACAATTGACTTCTGCATTTTGTTGCTGGTTACTACACCAATTCGTTCTTTTCTTAAATTTCTAGTTTCCATAATCCAATTACGCTTCCTGCGTTTTACGTAGATTTAATTCAGTCTGCAGTCTTGCAATTATTCTGCGTTGTGAACGCAACTGCAATGGGTTCTCCAAATTAGAGAGTGCATGCGTGAACTTTGCCTCTTTGTAGCTTTTTTGCATCTGAGCCAACTTGTCTTGCAACTCATCCAATGATAGGGTACTAACTTCTTTCTGCTTCATTACTAATGATATTAAGCGTCGTAATCACGCGCAATTACAAATTTTGTTTTAACAGGTAGCTTTTGAGATGCCAAGCGTAAAGCTTCTTTGGCAACGTCGATGGGCACACCAGATATTTCAAATAAAATACGACCTGGTTTCACCACGGCTACATAGTGATCAAGAGCACCTTTTCCTTTACCCATACGAACCTCCAATGGTTTCTTGGTGATTGGTTTATCTGGGAAAATTTTTATCCACAATTGCCCCTCTCTCTTCATGTATCGAGTTGCAGCAATACGAGCTGCCTCAATCTGACGAGAAGTCACAAATACGGAGTCCAAAGCTTTGATACCAAACATACCGTTTGATAATCTGTGCCCACGCTGAGAGAGACCTTTCATGCGGCCTTTCTGCATTTTTCTGTACTTGGTTTTTTTAGGTGATAACATATCGCTTTTTACTTTCTTCTTCGGGCTCCTCGACCTGAACGTTTATCATTTTTACCTTTGGTGGCATTCAAGCTCATTCCAACGAGCGGAGACAGTTCACGCTTACCGTAAACTTCACCTTTCATAATCCACACCTTAATACCAATGCGACCATAAGTCGTACGAGCTTCAACCAATGCATAATCAATATCTGCACGGAAAGTGGATAATGGGATGCGTCCGTCTTTATAGTTTTCTGAACGAGCCATTTCTGCTCCGTTCAAACGACCAGAGATCTGAACCTTGATTCCTTCTGCATTCATACGCATAGAAGCAGCGATTGCCATCTTGATTGCGCGACGAAATGAAATACGGCTTTCAATCTGACGTGCAATGCTTGCTGCGACCAATTGTGCTTCAAGCTCGGGACGTTTAATCTCAAATATGTTGAGCTGAACTTCCTTGCCTGTGATTTTCTTTAACTCTTCCTTCAAACGGTCTACTTCAGAACCACCTTTACCAATGATAATTCCTGGTCGAGCAGTTGTGATCGTTACTGTTACAAGTTTGAGTGTTCTTTCGATGATAATACGAGAAACACTGGCTTTGGCCAGACGTGCAAAAATATAGCGACGGATTTTGTCATCTTCAGACAATTTGTCACCATAATCACGGCCACCATACCAGTTGGACTCCCATCCTCGGATGATTCCTATTCGATTACCAATCGGATTTGTTTTTTGTCCCATAGTACTAATTAGCTTTGAGCATTATCTTGAGCTCCGAGCACGAGGGTAACGTGATTAGAGCGTTTACGAATTCGATGCGCACGACCTTGTGGAGCCGGGCGTAATCTTTTTAACATACGAGCACTGTCGACACGAATTTCTTTGACAAACAACCCTGCTTTTTCAAGGTCGCCTTCTTCGTTTTTAGCTTGCCAGTTGGCAACTGCCGAAAGTACTAACTTCTCCAAACGACCCGAAGATTCTTTTGGACTAAATCGAAGGATCGAAAGGGCTTTATCAACACCTTCGCCACGGATCAAATCTGCCATAAGGCGCATTTTACGTGGTGAGGTTGGGCAGTTGTTTAGCTTCGCGAAAGCTACATGCTTGCGCGCTTCTTTTAACTGTTCTGCGGATTTGCGTTTACGAACTCCCATAGTTATTTTTTACCTTTATTTTTTGCACCTGCATGACCTCTAAATGAGCGTGTTGGTGAAAACTCGCCCAATTTATGACCAACCATGTTTTCTGTAACATAGACAGGGATAAACTGCTTACCATTGTGAACAGCTACCGTCTGACCTACAAAATCAGGCGTGATCATGGATGCACGTGACCATGTTTTAATGACATTCTTTTTACCTGAATCAATATTTGCTTGTAGCTTTTTGATCAAGCTATAGTGTACGTAAGGTCCTTTTTTTAATGATCTAGCCATGATTATTTTCTTCTACGTTCAACAATGTATCTGTTGGATGCTTTTGTCTTATTTCTAGTACGGAAACCTTTTGCAGGAATGCCGTTTCTAGAACGAGGGTGCCCACCCGAAGCACGACCTTCACCACCACCCATGGGGTGATCGACAGGGTTCATCGCTACTGGACGCGTTCGTGGACGACGACCAAGCCAGCGAGTGCGACCCGCTTTACCAGAAACAAGTAATTGGTGATCCGAGTTGGACACCGCTCCAATTGTTGCCATACAGGTCGTTAGTATAAGACGTGTTTCACCAGATGGCAATTTAATAGTTGCAAATTTTCCTTCACGCGCCATTAACTGTGCAAATGAACCTGCACTTCTTGCCAAAGCGGCACCTTTACTAGGGTGAAGCTCAATACAAGAAATGATGGTACCAAGTGGAATGCTATCCAATGACATTGCATTTCCAATTTCAGGTGCAACCTTATTGCCAGAAGTGACTTTTTGTCCAACCTGTAAACCGTTTTGAGCAATGATGTATCTCTTTTCGCCATCTTTAAACTCCGTCAATGCGATAAAGGCAGATCGGTTTGGATCATACTCAATACTCAGTACTTCAGCAGGACTGTCAAAGCGATTACGCTTGAAGTCAATGACACGATAGCGTTTCTTATGTCCTCCTCCGCGGTAACGGACAGTCATACGACCGCTGTTGTTACGACCACCAGAACGTTTTTTCGGAGCAAGCAAGCTTTTCTCCGGCTTATCAGTGGTGATGGCGTCGTATCCATTGACCACTCTACCGCGCTGTCCAGGTGTTATAGGTTTTAGTTTTCTAACTGACATCCTATTTGATTATAAATTACTATAAAAATCGATTTGATCACCCTCTGCTACCTGTACAATTGCACGTTTGGTCGCATTGGTCTTTCCATTCTGTATTCCGGTCTTTGTATAACGTGTTCTACGCTCAGGACCATAAATCAGAGTTCTTACTTTGTCAACAGTTACCCCATAAGTGGCTTCTACCGCTTTTTTAATCTCTACTTTGTTTGCTTTTGGATGTACCAAAAAAGTGTAGCGATTTCTCAACTCGCTTTCGCTTGTTGTTTTTTCAGTAACTAAGGGTTTAATTAATACACTCATGTTGCTACTATTTAGTATTCAAATTTGAAACGATGGAAGTAACAGCACTTTCCGCCAAAATCAAATGCTGCGCATTGATAATTTTGTAAGTGCTAATTTCTGCATCGGTTACCACTTCTGCACCTTGTAAATTACGTGCAGACAAATACACATTCTTGCCAGCACTACCAAGTACGAGCAAAGCTTTTTTGTCAGAAACTCCTAATGCGTTTAACACCGCTGAAAACGACTTTGTTTTTGGCGTGTCAAAGTCAAAATCCTCAACAACAGTAAGAGATTTGTTCTTTGCCTTTAAACTTAGAGCAGACTTACGCGCCAGTCGCTTCACGTTTTTATTGATTTTCTG
>JABHGH010000024.1 GCA_018672145.1 Flavobacteriaceae bacterium | reverse complement strand
TTCTTGACTTAAACTATGTTGAAGAATATGACGAAACAATAGATTTAAGTGACTTTATACTATGTAATGATAATAATAAAATTATGTTATTTGATAAAGATGGTAATACATCTAATTTAGATTTATAACACACTTTAATTTCTTCTCTTTTTGTCCTCCCATTTATCCTCCCTTAACGAAAAAAACCCTCGTAAATACTTGATTTAAAAGGGTTTATCATCTTAAAGAGCGGTCTGGACGGGACTCGAACCCGCGACCCCATGCGTGACAGGCATGTATTCTAACCAACTGAACTACCAGACCGGGTCGTGCGGCTGCAAATATACACCGCATTTTTCATTACACAAACACTATGGTGAATTATCCTATAAAGCACCGTCAATTGCCTCTGCGTAAACCTGCTTTGGGGAAACACCAACCTTACGGTCAATCAACTCTCCGTTTTTAAACAACAACACAGTAGGGATGTTACGAACGCCATATTTCGCGGCAAACTCTTGATTTGCATCTACATCAACCTTACCAACAACTGCCTTGCCTTCGTAATCTGTGCTGATTTCGTCAATGATTGGCCCAACCATTCGGCATGGACCACACCATGCAGCCCAAAAATCAACTAAAACAGGTTTGTCTGATTGTAAAACAACCTCTTCAAATGTTGCGTCTGTAATTTCTAAAGCCATTTCTATACATTTTTATGATGCAAAAATAGTATTTATTCACATGCCAATACCTTTTTTCAACATTGCTTTTGATCAAAGTGATTGTCAAATGCTCACATTCCCTAGTTGAGTTTAAAATGAATCTGCTCTTTATCCAAGGCTTCCAACAACTCAGCGCAGATATTCACCTTCTTTTTTCGGCTATGCATCACCAGTTTAATCTGCTTATCAAGCTCATAAAATGTGACATCCAACTTGTGATCACCTTTGTGTTCATTAACCATTTTCGAGAGTTGTGCCAACTTTTCTTTCTCCAATTGGTTCACATTAATTTTTAATGTCAGTTTTTTGGCGTAAGAACTCATCGTATCTTGCAATTGACGGAACTCTGTAAACTGTATACGAGGGTCGCCTTGTTTGCCCGTTTCCTTATTCAGCCAGCCAGGCCGAACAAAAGCTTTTACATGGACAAAGTTATTCTCAACAAGTTGGTGACGAAACTTTAAATACTCCTCTCCAAAAATTCGAAAACTAAATACGTCATCATAGTCTTCCAATTGAAAAATAGCCCACCCCTTACCGTTTTTGGAAACTCGATGATCAACTTCGCCAACGATACCTCCAAACGAGAGTTCCTTATTCACCAGAAGTTCAAGTTCATTGAACAGTCCCACTTTTGCATTACAAAAATGAGAGAGAGTGTGTTTGAAGTCATCTAACGGGTGACCTGAAAGGTAAATTCCAACAACTTCCTTTTCTTGCTTGAGTTCATGAAGCGTCCCCCATGGCTCACATTCTGGGATTTCGGGCTCTGCCAATGACGCATTGCTTTCAGCACCAAAGAGGCTCACCTGTGATGAGTTTTCATGCTCCTGGAATGTAGCGCCAAAACGGAGTGCTTTTTCCAAAAATGAAACGCCATCTCCTTTGTCTTGAAAATACTGTGAACGGTGAGCTGCCCCCAAAGAGTCCAAGCCGCCTGCCAACACCAAACTCTCAAAGGTTTTTTTATTTGCAGCTCGCAAATCAATTCGTTTTGTAAGATCAAAAAGAGAGGAATATGGATTGTCTTTTCTGCCTTCAACAATACTGTTTACAGCGCCTTGTCCAACCCCTTTTACCGCACCCATTCCAAAACGAATGGCATTGTCGTCATTTACTGTGAATTTATAAAAAGATTCGTTTACATCAGGACCTAATACAGGAATACCCATGCGGCGACACTCTTCCATAAAAAAGCTAACTTGCTTGATATCACTCATGTTGTTGGATAATACAGCAGCCATATATTCTGCAGGATAATTTGCCTTCAGATAAGCTGTCTGATATGCAATCCAAGCATAGCAAGTAGAGTGAGATTTGTTAAACGCATACGATGCAAATGCTTCCCAGTCTTTCCAAATTTTTTCTAAAATTTTCTCATCATGCCCACGCTCTTTTCCGCCATTGATAAATTTTGGCTTGAGCTGCTCCAGCAAGGCGAAAATCTTTTTACCCATTGCTTTACGAAGTACGTCTGCTTCACCCTTACTAAAGCCAGCTAGTTCCTGCGACAAAAGCATCACTTGTTCTTGATAGACTGTGATACCGTAGGTTTGTTTGAGATGATGTTCCATTTCGGGTAAATCATACTGTATCTCCTCTTCCCCATTTTTTCGACGAACAAAACTCGGAATGTACTCCAAAGGTCCTGGGCGGTATAAGGCGTTCATCGCAATCAAGTCCTCGAACTTATTGGGCTTTAATTCACGCAAATAGCGCTGCATTCCTACACTTTCATACTGAAAAATTCCCACCGTTTCACCCCCTTGAAACAAAGCATAGGTAGGTTCATCATCTAAAGGAAATTCATCTGGATTAAGGGCAATCTTATGACGATATTGAACAAGCTTGACTGTGTCCTTAATCAGTGTTAGCGTTTTTAATCCCAAAAAATCCATTTTGAGCAAACCAGCACTCTCTACAACGGCGTTATCAAATTGCGTAACGACCAAATCTGAATCTTTAGCAGTCGCAACTGGCACAAGGTTACTAATATCTTCAGGTGTAATAATCACACCACACGCGTGTGTGCCTGTATTGCGCAGAGAGCCTTCCAAAATTTTGGCTTGCGTAAGCGTCTCCCCCTCTAAGTCATCTCCTTTAGCAATTGATTTCAATTCTTCCACACGCTGATATTCGTCTGCACGTAAGTCTTGTTTGAGCTGGGCAACATCTTCTCCAAAAATGGCATGAAGCTTGATGTTTGGAATCAACTTTGCCAAGCGGTCTGCGTCTCCCAAGGGAAGATCCAAAACTCGTGCTGTATCCCGAACCGATGATTTCGCTGCCATCGTTCCATAGGTTACGATTTGCGCCACCTGTTTAGCACCGTATTTTTCAATCACATAGTCCATCACTTTTGACCTTCCTTCATCATCAAAATCGATGTCGATATCAGGCATACTCACACGATCTGGATTTAAAAACCGCTCAAAAAGCAAATCGTACTTAATCGGATCTATGTTTGTGATTTTCAGGCAGTAGGCGACCACCGAGCCTGCTGCTGACCCTCGCCCTGGTCCTACAGAAACATCCAATGATCTCGCTGCTGCAATGAGGTCTTGTACAATCAAAAAGTACCCCGGATAACCTGTTTTTTCAATGACACTCAACTCAAACTCAATCCGTTCTTGAATCTCTTTTGTTAATGTACCATAGCGTTCCTTTGCGCCTGCTTTCGTGATGTGGTGTAGATATGAGTTCTCACCTCTTTTCCCACCATCTTTTTCATCCTCTGCAACCAAAAATTCAGTCGGAATATCAAACTTGGGAAGAAGCACATCACGCGCCAATGCAAAGTGTTCCACCTTATCAACGATCTCGCCAATATTCTCAATCGCTGCGGGAATATCAGAGAAGAGTTTATTCATCTCTGCAGAAGACTTAAAATAGTATTCCTGATTGGGAAGGCCGTAGCGATACCCACGTCCTCTTCCTATGGGTGTGGATTGCTTTTCACCATCCTTAACACACAATAAAATGTCGTGAGCATTCGCCTCATCTTTTTCCAAATAATAACAACTATTGGAAGCAATATATTTGACATCATGCTTTTTTGCCAAATCGAGTAACGCCGAGTTCACACGTGTCTCATCTTCTTGGTTGTGTCGCATCAATTCGACATATAAATCCGCTCCAAATTGTTCTTTCCACCACAACAAAGCATCCTCGGCTTGCTGTGCGCCTACATTGAGGATTTTGTGTGGCACTTCTCCGTAGAGATTCCCGGTAAGCACTATGATGTCATCTTTGTGGGCGAGTATTAACTCTCTATCAATACGAGGAACATAGTAAAAACCCTCTGTATAGGCCATCGAAGAAAGTTTTGCCAAATTGTGATATCCGTTTTTGTTTTTCGCCAAAAACACCACTTGATACCCATCATCTCTATGTGTTCTGTCTGTGTGATTAGCACACACATTCAATGTCACACCTATGATTGGCTTAAGTGGAACTCCCCCTTCTTCTTCTGTTTTTTTATTGTGTTGATTGACCGCTTTTACAAAATGAAAAGCTCCCATCAAATTCCCAAGGTCTGTAATCGCCACCGCAGGCATTCTCATCGTTGCTGCATGAGAAACCAATTTTTTAACAGAGATGGTTGACTGTAAAATCGAAAACTGAGAATGTGTATGGAGGTGACAAAAAGGAAGTGTTTCTACTGTCTTTTGTTCAGTCACAGGAACCGCAGTTTGGGGTGTGCTTAATGCTTTTGTTGCCTGATGAAGATTGCGGTGTGTAAGCCCAGCAAGTGGCACTTGGTCCTGAAAGGCAGACTGTATCTCCTGTACAGAAGGCTGTAATTCAGTGAGGGTGAATTTACCCAAACGCATCAATTCCAAAAATACCCGTGCGGTTGCTTCGACATCTGCTGTTGCGTTGTGTGCTTCGGCAAAAGAATCCTTGTGCAAAAATGTATACAGTTCACTGAGTGTAGGCAGCTTAAACTTTCCTCCTCGACCACCAGGAAGTTCGCATAAGGTAGCGGTGTTTTCTGTACAAGTATCTAAAACTGCCCTATCAACCAAGATGTTATCGCGGCCAAGACGAAGCAATTCTGCGCCCATGATGTTGAGATCAAACTTAAGGTTATGCCCCACCAAGTAACTCGCCTGGTCAATGGCAACTAAGAAGCTTTCGATAACACTTTCAATTTCCAAACCATCTTTTGACGCAAGGGCCGTAGAAATCCCATGTACTTTTTCAGACTCAAAGGGAATGTCAAATCCTATTGGCTTAACCAAATAGTTTTCATGAGAAAGTAGCGTCCCATCACTTGCATGAAGCTGCCATGCGATCTGAACACAGCGTGGCCAGTTCTCGCTATCAGAGAGAGGTGCACTCCAATTGCGTGGAAGTCCAGTGGTTTCGGTGTCAAAAACTAGGTACATAGAACGGTCTAAAGTGACGTTAAAAATAAATAACTCATGACCATAATCACGTTCATAAAACAAGAAGTTATTAACGCTTGTGTATTTATAAAAATAATGTAAATTTGCCGTTCATTAATAACCAAGGTTTCGGACCTTATAAATTAATCTGATATGCCAGTACGTATTCGACTTCAAAGACACGGAAAAAAAGGTAAACCCATTTATTGGATCGTCGCAGCAGACTCTCGCGCTAAAAGAGACGGTCGATACCTCGAAAAATTAGGCCGTTATAATCCAAACACACACCCAGCGTCTGTCGAGCTAGATATCGACAAAGCTGTAGAATGGTTACAAAATGGGGCACAGCCATCCGACACTGCTCGAAACATCCTTTCTGACAAAGGTGCCATGCTTAAAAATCACCTCATCAATGGAGCACGTAAAGGTGCTCATACTGATGAAGAAGTCATCGCTAAATTTGACGCTTGGCTCAAAGAAAAAGAAGGTAAAAACGAATCTTTACAAAACAAAATCGACAGCGAAGCAAACAAGGCACGTGCTGCCGCTCTTGCTGCTGAGCAAGAAGTAAGCGCTAAACGTAAAGAAGCAGCCGCTGCTGCCGAAGAGGCTGCAGCTGCTGAAGTAGCCGCTGAAGAAACTGCTCAAGAAGTAAAAGAGGAAACTCCTGCTGCTGAAGAAGCGCCAACTGAAGAGGCTGCTCCTGAAGCTAAAGAGGAAACTCATGCTGCTGAAGAAGCACCAGCTGAAGAGGCTGCTCCTGAAGCTGAAGAGGCTGCTCCTGAAGCTAAAGAGGAAACTCCTGCTGCTGATGAA
>JABHGH010000026.1 GCA_018672145.1 Flavobacteriaceae bacterium | reverse complement strand
TTGTTTAAACTGATTCAAGAGCAGTCTGGAACAGACTGGAAAGAAATGTACCAAGTCTTTAATATGGGACATCGTATGGAATTGTATGTGCCCGAAGTGGTTGCCGCTGAAATCATCCAGATTTCCGAATCTTTTGGTGTGGCCGCCAAAGTAGTTGGCAGGGTAGAGGCCTCCACAAAAAAACAACTCACGATTTTGTCTCCACACGGAGAGTTTAGGTATTAAAAAAACCCCTCGGGTGAGGGGTTTTTTTAATATTTAGTTATTTCCACACTTGCAAAGATTAGTTAACCCATTTACAAACAAAAGTCAACACTCAGCTTGATTGGACAGCCGCTTTTCCAATTAACAACCTTCCGATATCTCCTTCTGGTCTCTGAGAAATCTCACCTCCATCTACTTTTGATACTGCATAACCTAGCTCAGCAGTTTCTCTCTCCAGTCCAAGAGCTGTGATAATTACTTCCTCCAATTCATTAGCTGCTTGTAACTGCATATTAATCGATGAACTTGTACTAACAGCCACGGAATGCGACTCATACCCCACGTAGCTAAAGACTAGCGTTTGTCCTTGTGCGGCATTGATTTGATAGTTTCCATCAAAGTCTGTGGTTGTTCCTTGGTTGGTTTCTTCCACCAATACGGTAGCTCCAGGAAGGGGAGCGCCATTTTCATCGGTTACTGTTCCCGAAACTTGCTCCTGAGCCCAAATGGAAAGAGGACTTAAGAGCAACGCGCCAAACAGTAATACGATACCATAATTTGATAATTGTTTCATAGTATAATTGTTTGATTATATTCCATGAAACTACAAGGAGGATTTAGAATTTAGGTCACGGACAGTGAGTAAAAACTGTCTTAAAATAGTTTTTGTTATAAAAATCTGTTAAAATTATTTACTTTATGAGAACTGTATAAAATTGCTTTCTTTTTATTCATTTTTATGTTAAAATAAACGCAGGGTAGATTGGCTGATTTTGTCGTAACTTTGTCGTTATGATTGAGCGTTTAGCTATAGTGAAACAGCGTTTTGACGAAGTATCAGATTTGATCATTCAACCCGAGGTGATATCTGATCAAAAACGTTATATCGCGCTCAATCGTGAGTATAAGGACTTATGTGCCCTTATGGAAAAACGCAAAGAATATCTTGATCTTATCAATCGTCAACAAGAAGCTGAACAGCTTATTTCTACGGAAACAGATTCTGAAATGATTGACATGGCCAAAGAAGAGTTAGAAGATGTTAAGGTGCATCTTCCCGAACTTGAAGACACCATTCGTTTTATGCTGATCCCAAAAGATCCTGAAGACACAAAAAACATTGTCATGGAACTTCGGGCAGGAACAGGGGGTGATGAGGCAAGTATTTTTGCGGGTGATCTCTACCGGATGTACACTAAATACTGCGAAAGTAGAGGGTGGAAAGTGAGCGTAGTTGACCTAAACGAAGGAACAGCAGGTGGATTTAAAGAAATTATTTTAGAAGTTTCAGGTACCGATGTATATGGAACGATGAAATTTGAGTCTGGCGTACACCGTGTGCAGCGTGTTCCCCAAACAGAAACGCAGGGGAGGGTTCACACTTCAGCTGCAACCGTGATGGTTTTGCCCGAAGCTGAAGAGTTTGACATTGAAATTGACATGAATGAAGTCCGTTTGGATTTCTTTTGTTCATCAGGCCCTGGAGGACAATCTGTCAATACCACTTACTCGGCAGTTCGCTTAACCCATATCCCAACAGGGATTGTAGCGCAATGTCAGGATCAAAAGTCTCAGCACAAAAACAAAGAGAAAGCGCTTAAGGTTTTGCGATCGCGTTTGTATGAGCTCGAATTGAGCAAAAAACTCGAAGCAGATTCAGCCAAGCGCAATGCGATGGTGTCATCAGGAGATCGGTCGGCGAAGATTCGTACATACAACTATCCGCAAGGACGTGTAACGGACCATCGAATAGGTCTCACTCTTTACGATCTTCAAAATATTGTCAATGGCGACCTCAATAAGCTTATTGATGAAATCCAATTGCATTACAATACTGAAAAACTTAAAGTCTCTGGCGAATTGATATGACAACCCAATTACTGACTGAGCAGATCCAAAAAAAATTATCATTCTTATGCGTAGGGCTGGACTCAGACTTGACCAAACTACCATCTCAACTACGAAACCGTTCTGATGCTCAGTTTGCTTTCAACAAAGCAATTATCGATGCCACGCACGACCTTGCGGTTTCTTATAAAATAAATACGGCTTTTTATGAATCCGAGGGTAGTATGGGTTATCAGGCTCTCGAACAAACGATTCAATATTTGCACGAAAACTATCCCAATCATTTTACGATTGCCGACGCGAAACGTGGTGATATCGGAAACACATCCACCCAATATGCACGTGCTTTTTTTGAGAAACTTCCGTTCGATTCTGTCACAGTTGCTCCATATATGGGGCGTGATTCTGTCGAGCCTTTTTTACAGTTTCCTGGTAAGTATGCAGTGTTACTAGCGTTGACATCCAATCAAGGGGCCTATGACTTTCAAACATTGAACTATGCTGATAAATCGCTTTATGAAGCAGTTGTTGCGACAAGTCGAACATGGAATGGGGCTGAGAGACTGATGTATGTGCTAGGAGCCACAAAAACGGATCATCTTGCTACCATTCGTGCCTTAGCGCCAAATGCTTTCTTTTTGGTTCCTGGTGTGGGCGCACAAGGCGGAGATCTTGAGGCGGTATTTCATGCTGTTGCAAACGATGATATTGGTCTATTGGTCAACGCTTCCCGAAGTATCATTTTCGCTTCGTCTGGAGATGATTATGCTAAAGCAGCACGTGCTTCCGCTTTGGCTTTACAACAACAAATGAAAACATTGCTCTAATGCTTCATTACACTACTCACTATCACGCCACATCAGATGTTTGGGTCACTTTTGTTCATGGAGCAGGTGGGAGTTCTTCGATATGGTTTAAGCAGCTTCGTGAATTCACAAAACATTTCAATGTTCTCCTCTTGGATCTTCGCGGGCATGGCAAGTCGAGAATGCAGTTTTCAAATGCATTTAAGAAAAAATACACTTTTGATGTTCTTGCCGAGGACATTGTAGCCGTTATGGATAAAGAGAAAATTTCGGCTTCTCATTTTGTCGGAATTTCGTTGGGTACGATTCTAATTCGACAGTTGGGAGAAATGTATCCAAAAAGAGTGACAAGTATGGTTATGGCGGGTGCTATTATGAAGCTAAATGTTCGATCTCAGATTTTGATGCGTTTTGGGAATATTTTTAAATCTATTGTTCCTTATCTCTGGCTATATCGCTTTTTTGCCTATATCATTATGCCCAAAAAGAGCCATAAAGAATCGAGGATCCTTTTTGTGCGTGAGGCAAAAAAACTATATCAAAAAGAGTTTTTACGTTGGTACAAACTCACTGCAGAACTCAAACCTCTTTTGCGCCTGTTTCGACAAGTTGACATTAAGATTCCCACTCTCTACGTGATGGGCAGTGAAGACTATATGTTTTTACCAAGTATTGAAAAGCTATCTCAAGCTCATCATTCGGCACAGCTTTATGTTGTTCCTCATTGTGGGCATGTCGTAAACGTTGATCAGCCGGAAAAGTTTAACAGAAATTCAATTTCCTTTATCCAGAAATTGGCTAATTAAGAAAACACGATGGTTTTATTGGAATAGACCATTACTTTGTGCGCTATATGATTTTTAACAGCGCGTGATAAAACAATCTTTTCTAAATCCCTCCCTTTGGCTACCAATTGACCGACATTGTGTGTGTGTGTCACATGCGCAACTTCTTGCTCAATAATTGGTCCAGCATCTAGTTCCTCAGTCACGTAATGACTTGTCGCTCCAATAATTTTCACGCCACGTTCAAAAGCAGAATGATACGGCTTTGCCCCTGGAAAAGCGGGGAGAAAGGAGTGGTGAATGTTTATGATTTTATTTGGAAAATGTTGAATCAGCTTGGCAGAGATAATTTGCATATATCGTGCGAGGACGATAAAAGAAACATTGTGTTCTCTTAGCAATGAAAGTTGCTTTTCTTCTGCTTTCGCTTTGGTTTCTTTCGTGACTGGAATGTGATAGTAGGGGATGTCAAATGCCTCAGCAATTGGCTGTAAATCTGCATGATTACTTAAGATAAAAGGGATTTCTACTTCCAGTTCGCCAGATTTAAAACGCCCCAACAGGTCATACAGGCAATGATCATATTTGGAAACAAACAATGCCATTCTTGGTTTTTTATCATGGGGGTGTAGTGACCAGACCATATTGTATTTTTTAGCAGGTCCAGAAGTAAATGCTTCTTCAAACTGGTCGATGGCCTTTAGATCGCCATTAAATTCGCTT
>JABHGH010000141.1 GCA_018672145.1 Flavobacteriaceae bacterium | reverse complement strand
TTCTTCTTTACCTCTCGGAACACTAATGACTGGTTTTACCTATCGGTGAGTGTTGGTCATTATTGGGTACTTCCCCCATGTGTCAGGTGTAGTATCTCGGTAGATTAAGTATTTCTTAAAGTAATCTACAACTCAGTAGAACAATTGGTTCTATATATAAGTATTAGAAACTTTAGAAAACGTAAAGAAATGTGAGAAAAAGGATGAAAATAACTTCTGCCAGATCTAACAGAGGTTGTTAGTACCCTATTTTAGTACCCATAAACTTTTGATAGTACCCTAGAGGTACTTAATTTAGTACCCAAGGGTGCTATTATTTATTATAAATTATTGGATATCAGTATATAATAATATGGTATTGGTACTGGAGGTACCACAAAACCTTAACTACTTGTTAGTCAATTAGTTGGGGTTTTTTTATTTTCGTGATTTTTAATAGTTTTTTGGAATCAAACCAGTATCTTAATGTATTGTATAACAAATAATTAAATATATTTTTATTTACGAAAGTTTTTTAGAGGGTTCACTATGGGTTGTCATATCTGCAACAATTCTTGTCCTGAACTACAAGGGTAAAGTTTTCTCTAACTCTTCCAAATAGTACTCTTCATCATTTAACTTTTACATATGAATTTTGTCGTGGTACACAATGTGTACCATATATTTTGTAACTAACTGATAATCAGTAAAATATTTAATGGTTTTATTACTGGAGGTGCCACAACCCCGAGTTAGTAAACTAACTTGGGGGTTTTTTTTAAAACATTTTTAAAAATCCAATCTCTTGCGAAGACAAATGACGCCAAGTGCCTCGTGGTAAGTCTTTCTTGGTAAGTCCCGCAAACATCACCCGATCAAGACTAACAACCTCATAGCCAAGGTGTTCGAAGATACGGCGAACAATTCGGTTTTTTCCAGAGTGAATCTCCAGACCAATTTCACGTTTACTCGCTCCGTGCACATAACTCACTTGATCAACTTTGACAGGACCATCATCCAAGGTAAGACCTCTTCTGATTTCTGCAAGATCATGCGGTTTTAGACTTGCGGTAAGAACTACATGGTAAAGCTTTTTCACCATCGAGGATGGATGAGTAAGTTTCTTTGCTAAATCGCCATCATTTGTAAACATTAATAAACCCGTGGTTGGGCGGTCTAAGCGTCCAACAGGTACAATTCGTGATGGGGTGGCTTTGGCAACAAGATCCATCACTGTTTTTCGACCGCGTTCATCTTTAGCTGTGGTAATAAACCCTTTGGGCTTGTTCAACAATATATATGCCTTTTTTTCTGGCGTGATTCGTTTGTCGTCAAAATGAACCACATCGCCATCTTTTACCTGAAAACCGAGTTCAGTAACCACTTTGTTATTGACTTTAACAACGCCCAAACCAATGTGCATATCCGCTTCTCTACGCGAACAAATACCTGCATGAGCGATGTACTTATTCAGACGGACTGTGTCTTTGCTGGCAGACTTCTTCCTCGATTGTTTTTTGTTATTCATGCCGCAAAGGTATGACAACTACATTGGGATTCTCAACAAAGGGAGAGAGAATATTCCTAAGACAATGAGAAATTTAATACCCAATAAAATCATTGCCATGTGATTATTCATAGAAGACCTCCATATAAAAAGTCCGAAAACGAGCAAAAGGATCAAACTGAATAGGAAATAGTAGAGCATACTGTTGAGAGTGAAAAAGAAATACAGAAGTATAACAACACCATGACAAAACATAATCAACAACGTAATCAACCATTTTGTGATGTTTTCACCAAAAGCCGTGGGTATTGTTTTATAATTATTAGTGAGGTCTCCTTTCAGATTACAAAGGTCTTTCATCAATTCTTTGATCGAAAGTAATAACATCAAAAAAGCTGCCAGTGTAAAAATCTCTAGCGTAAAGTTTTTATAATATACCGTGATGGCGAAAAAAGGCAAAACAGTTAACGTAGCAGAACCAAGGTTCCCCATAAATAGGTATCGTTTTAGAAAAGCGGAGTAAAATGCCATACTACCAATATAAACACAAAAGAAAATGACAGAACGCTGAGAGACATAACTTGCGATAAGTAAAGCAATAACGTTGAAAATAATGTAACTAATCAACTTGGTACGTTCTGAAAGATTTTGCTCGAGAAGTGTTTTATGTGGACGGTTGATCAAATCTTTCTCTTGATCGAAAAATGCATTGAGTATATATCCAGCCGCTACCGAAACGGAAGTCGCTAGTATAATCATCCAAAGGTTAAGGTCAAAAAATATCTCTAGAGGATTCGATACTGATGCAAAAATAAAGGCTGAGGAAAGAAGTTGTGCAACCAGCAATACCATTAGATTTTGGCCTCTTATCAGCGACAACAAACTGATTAGCTTTACAAAGAGATGGTTTTTGAAAAGCAAAATAAAACGTATTAGAAGGTGTAAACGACTTCTAACCGGTGTTCTTTGAGCACCGATTGAGCTTTGGCAATGTCCTGTGTGAAGCCAAGTATGTATCCGCCACCCCCAGATCCACAAAGCTTTAAATAATATGCATTTGTGTCAATTCCTTTTTTCCAGAGTGAATGGAACTTTTTAGGGATCATCGGTTTAAAATGAGTCAAAACGATCTTTGAAAGCCGCCTTAAGTCTCCAAACAATGATTTGATGTCTCCACTCAAAAAATGATCAACGCAATTATCTGAGTAAGAAATAAACTGTTCTTTAATCATTTTTCGAAAAACAGGAGACTCCATGTTTTGCATGAATTTATTGACCATTGGAGCGGTTTCTCCCATCATCCCGCTATCCAGTAAAAAAACTGCGCCATTTCCACTTTGAGGCTGAGATGGAATCCCCGTAGGCTCAAGGTTATCTTTTGAGTGAATCAAAATAGGAAGACTCAAAAAGCTGTTCAATGGGTCAAGACCAGATGATTTTCCATGAAAGAAGGATTCCATCTGACCAAAAATCTTTTTTAATGACAATAGTTTGTCACGTGTAAGATTTTCTAGTATTGTGATTTTATCATGTGCATAACGGTCGTAAATCGCTGCTACCAAAGCACCACTGCTTCCTATGCCATACCCTTGTGGAATACTACTATCAAAATAAAGTCCGTTTGCTAAATCTGTCCGAAACTGTTTCAAATTAAATTTGACCAAATCAGCGTCCAGTTCTTGGAGATAATCAGCAAATTCATTCAGTTTGTTATTCGAATGACGGGCTTGGTCAGTGTCTGTGTCTGTGATTTTGAGCGCACCTTTGTAAAAATTGTAAGGAATAGAAAGTCCTTTAGCATCTTTAATAATGCCATATTCTCCGAAGAGTAAAATTTTAGCGTAAAACAACGGACCTTTCACGATATAAATCTACGTATTTTTTATTCCCATACCAACCCGATCATGAATCAATGCATTATCTTGGCAATATTGACGTAAATTTTTCTCTATAAATCTTCGCGTTTTTTCAGCTTCAGCATCTGGGTAAAGCAAATGAACGTTCGCACCAGCATCTAAGGTGAACGCAAGGTGTAGGCCTGACTTTTTTCGAAAAGATCTAACCTCTTCAATGATGCGCAAGGTGTTGGGTTGCATCAAGAGATAGGAGGGTGAAGAAGTTAACATCATTGCGTGTAAGCTAAGTGCTTCTTGCTCTACCAAGTCAACAAAAGCAACTAAGTCACCTTTCGAAAAAATCTTTAACAGTTGAGAATAATTTTCTCGAGCTTGTTCAAATCTGGTGGCTGCGTAGAGATGGTTGTGCATCAAATTGTGACCAACCGTGCTGCTTACTATTTTTTGCCCCTGATCAACGAGTAAAACGGTATCGTGGTAGGAAGCAAAAACGTTGTCATAGACCGCCAGTTTTACGCCAAAAAGGTCTGAGCTATTTGGGCTTTCTGGATGGTTCCCCCAAAGAATAATTGGCCCTTCCACACTTCGAGCTGCACTTCCTGAACCTAAACGGGCTAAAAACGAACATTTATTTGTTTGTTCTTCTTTTGTTAAGGAAGGGTTTAGTTTTTCTTCTAAAGCAACGATACCCGCAGCAAGAGCAGCCATTGATGATGCCGATGATGCTATACCACTACTATGAGGAAAGGTGTTGCAAGTATCTATCGTCAAATGATAATGAGTAAGAAATGGTACGTATGGTTTTATACGTTTCAAAAATTCAGTGATTTTTGGCGCAAAAGAAGGGGCTGGTTGCCCTTCATATTGGATTGAAAAAAGGATTTCTTCTTTTTTAGACGATTGCAAATCAAATTGAATGGTTGTCTGCGTCCTGCACTCTCGAAGGGTAAAGCTAACAGAGGGATTACAAGGGATTTGCACCTCTTTTTTACCCCAATACTTGACCAAAGCAATGTTGCTTGGCGCTGACCAACTTGTTGTAAAAGCAGTAATCAAATGATCATGCTCAAAATGCGTAAACCGAAAATCATATCCCATAGTCATGCAAAGATAACATGGTTATTTAAAGTAACTCATTTCAATGTAACAAACCCTTACAAATCTATATAAAACTAAAAATTTATCATATTGAATTGTTTAATCAATATTATATATAATCATGTTTAGCAAATCTCGAAACATATCTACTTTTGCAACCTTTGTTGTTATATACTTTTTCCCTTGGATTTTCTATTAGTTTATTGCTAAAAAATTCTTAGAAAATCAAATAATCAATGATGTTTCCCGAGGAAACGAGATGATATTATGGGCCGTAACTGTTGGCTGTGTGATAATGGCCTACCTATTTTCAACGATCTATGAAGGTTGGAGTAAGGACGAATACAGTTTGTCCAATGGCATACGATTTGGTGTCCTTATCGGATTATTTTTTGGCGCCGGAATTGGATTAGTAATGTATGGAACAGAATTTCGAATGACTCATACAGCACATATAATAGATGCCTTGTTTTGGGTAGTGACATACTCCATTGCAGGTATCATGGCAAGTGCTGTATATAAGCGTTGACACAGTAGTGCTAATAAAAAACCCCGCATGAGCGGGGTTTTTGATTTTTAAGAAGACGTATGTATTACACAGACTTTACAAAAGGTAGTCCTGTTCTTTCATTTTCAACAACTTTCTTACCTGCTGGTAAATCACACGCATTGTCGCGCTGATCTTTGGCAAAATAATAAATTGTCTGATTTCTTCCACCTTTGAGTGTTACGTCTTTAGTGTGTAAGTAATACGTTTTTCCTTTACTGTTTTCAAATGAATAAGCCATGATTAATAATTTTTATTAAAAATACACATTTTTTTACAAAATCACCACTTTATTGGCAACTTATCGAAGATAAGTTCCTCTTTTTAGGCATATCAAAATGAATAACTTCCTTATTACGTTTATATAAATAAAATTGCCAAAACACATGATATTTAAATATATATTGTTGATAGTCAGTGTTTTATTATTTAATTGTGTGTCGTAACACACACAAACATTCTGTTTGTTTTAATTCACTCACAAACTGTTCTTATAATCTAAAATAAAATTGAGATTCTGCCAATTTCTACGCTATTATTTGTCCAAGATGTAGCGCTTAAACCTGTTTACATCGATTTCTGCTGCTATATCCTCTCCCTTTTCAATGAACTCAAACAAAGAATTGGCTGTAAATGGAGCTTGAAGAACACCTCTTGAACCCATTCCGTTGCATATCGCAAGAGGATGGTGCTTTGGGTGGACGCCAACTAAAGGTCGTCGATCTGGGGTGGTTGGGCGAAATCCTGCGCTATGACTCAGTACATGATAAGGGACTTTGAGTATGCAATCTAATTTTTGCAACAGTGAATCCCTTGCTTCCACCGTTGGGGTTGCTGAGCGGTCTTTCCAGTTATATGTAGATCCAACTCGATATTTACCATTTCCGAGTGGAATAACAAATACTCCTCCATGAATAATAGTCTCTTCCTGAAGTTCCTGGCTTTCGATCACCAATAATTCCCCCTTTGTACTTTGCAGAGGAAGATAGGAGAACCAAGGGTTTGTTTGCCCTTTAACTCCTTGTGTAAAAACAATATGTTGTGCCTCAATTTGATCATAACGAACACCAGTACCTTTGATTTCTAAATCATCAGCAGAAAAAGAATGTTTCATCAACAATTCTTGTTTGTCAAGGTAAGAAGCGTATGCTTTGACCAACATGGCAGTGTCTATCCATCCTGTACCATCAACAACTCCAAAGCCAAAGGGAGCGTGAATGCCATTGTTTTTGTTTTTAATAATCTTAGGGCGCATGTAGGGCTTACTGTCGACTTGAGAGCAAGCCTCATTCCAATCGTTGACGTCCGTGGCGGACAGCAGGGTTTTGAGTATCGGAGAGCTATGAATAATGTTAACTCCTAAATCAGCCTCTAATTTTTTGTAGCTGTCCATAGAAGACATCATTTGATGTCCCATCCAAGCAAGCTTTGATCTTTTCAATGCTATGGGGTTGTATAGTCCCGAGCCAACACGGCTGGCAGAGTTTTTGCCATCATCTATAACAACGAAACGTTTCTGATTGGAAATTAGCTTTTGACAGAAAGAAATCCCTGATAATCCAAGACCAACAACAATGTAGTCAATCACTAGAAAGTATTGAAAGTGAAATGTAATTTAAGAAATAAACACGAATACAACTTATTTAGTTGCTCCACATATCGTGCTCAAAATTTCGAATAATCTCCTTTAGACGCTGTGATTCGGTAATCCGTAGATATGGATTTTCATTGATATAGGGTGTTTCACTTAACTCTCTATCATCCATGATGTTATCAACTCTATACAGATAGGTGTGGAATCTTCTTGATATAAGAAGTTGATCAAAGGTAATTCGTTTGGAATTATTTTTGTCACTAAATACATAGTGTTTATGAAGTTGCTCTCTGATGTCTTTGTACCATATCCAGAAAAAAGAAGCTGGTTTTTTTAGAGGAGAACCCTCCTCGGCATCTAAATATTCGAAAGACTGGTAGCCAACAGGTTGAATAGCAATTAATCTATATTTTAATTCGCCATATTTTTTGTCAAAATACCAAACCCCCTTAAGGTTATAACCGATAATGTGAAAAGAAGGTAAATAACCGATATCGGAGTCGTCAACGGCACCATCTCCATTGATATCCTCTTTACCGACTTCATCAACCAAAACGAGATTGTTTTTTTGGCCATCAGGCAATTCTTCTCTAATCGAACGAAGTCGATCTCCATCATCCAATCTTGTGAAGTTTCTAAATTGCTGATCATAGATTAAAAGAGTGTCTTTAACTTCGCTATTAGCACCATAACCTACACCATTTTCACTTAAGGTCATTTCAAAAATATATTCTCTTAAAATTCTCCAAAGCGACTTTCTGTCGCTACCGTAGAGATATTGTCTATCTTGGAGTGGGTAAAATAGCGGAAAATTAAATTGCTCGTACCCATCAATGTATTCATAAACTACTTTACTCCATAAAACGTCTTTGTCATCAACGTAAGGGTATTCTAATGGTTTATTAAAATCTAATGCGTTCTGTTTGTCTGTTTTTTCTCCTACCTGATCAGGTGTTCTTGCGTTTAACAAGTTAAACTGAGAAAATGCGATTGAATTCAACAGCAAAAAGATCAATAATAAAACTGTTTTCTTCATCTTAACTATTTTAACTTTATACTAAAATCACGAACTTTTACATTCGGGATGGGTTCACCATCCCCTTCGGAAAAGGCAGTAGAAACTATATTTGAAAAGAAAGCTACTTGACCTGGATTTTCGGTTTCAATAATAGCAGACAGACTACGAAGCTTATCCCCTTTAACAGACCTCGTTGGAGCAGATCCAATTTGAAAATCAAAACTCTCCACTTTGATTGTTAAGTCATAATCAAAATCATCAGGTTTAGAACCCGTGACTGTACCTCGAACAAGGCCTCTTTTAGAAATTCCATCTGAACCAAGGAAGAACTTACCATTGTATAGAATTGCACTTTCCATTTCAGGAAGGTTTTTCACACGGAACGATTTTGTTTTTCTGACCTTTGAATTAGAATTATCAGAAATAACGATTTCTAAATCTTTTAAGGAGTTTGGATAAACTTTCCAAGTGCTGTTCCCTATTGCTTTTGTTTTAGCCCCTTTTGAACTCACCCTAAGGTTGTTGGTCTGTATTTCAGGATCAGTAATTCTAACTTCGTTGGGAAGGCCTCTGTAAAGAATATTCATTTTAGGCAACTCAACAAAGAAGTCTGTTTTGTTGTTAATGATCAAGCTTTGCTCAACAGGTATCGGGGACAAACTACCATTAGCTTCTCTAAAGTAGAGATTCCCTGTGATTTTTTTCTCACCTGCTAATCTAAAAACTCTCTTGATATTCACAGCACCTCCGCCAATTGTGAAATCTCTACCCTTGACTAATTTTTGATTGCCAATTTGTAAGGCGACTGAATCTGGAACAAAATTTCCATCGATACGTCCAACAATAATCTTGGCATCACTCGTGCTTTGCCCTACATAGTATGAAGGTTGCGCATCTAATAGTGTTTTTGAGGTGTTGATGTTTACAGCACTACCATCACTTTTTATCTTGTCAATTAAGGCCTCAACCATCTGTAACTCTAGCTCACGTATGTCGGACTGAAGTTTTGTGAACTTTGACAAGGAAGCAATCAAGGGGAACCCTTCAAAGTTGTAATTCAAATAGTTTTGTTCTGTCCCTTCGCTATTGATAACTTTTTCGTTGTATGTGAAGCTTCGATCTAAAAGATCTATTACCTGCGTAAAGTCGTGTGGAGTCCGTTTTGTCTTTTCGTTAGACTCGTCAACCAATATCGAATCAACGAGAGACTTGTAAAAAGAAGAAAAATCACTGAATCGTTGAACGTAATCAATACCATTTTCGGTAAGAACATCGCCCTTAAAAAAGTACTCGTCAAGGTACTGAGACTTGTCCATGGTTTGATAGTCTGTAATACTATCGGCTAACGCCTCTACTTTCTTCTTGTATCTGTTCGGGTCCTTTGAAAGTAAATATTCCTTTATGTTATCGATATAATCATAGTATGCGTCAGCATTCTCTTTAATTGATGAAGAGTATGCGGTAGCATAGCTATAACTCGGGTTATCTTTGTTCTGGTTGAAACTCGTATAAAGTGATTGGCTTTTCTGATACTTTGAGTCAATTGAAGTTTCAATATCTTCATTTAAAATACCAAGAGTTCCCAAAACCTCTTTACTTATGTTTAACGCCAACATTGCGATAAACACGAGGTACATCATGTTTATCATTTTTTGACGAGAATCTTGTTTTCCTGCTGCCATTTTAGGTTGCTTTTACTTCCCCATTGCCTTCGCTATAGCGGAGTACTTTTCGTTCAATTGCTTAACAAGTGTATTCATTTCTTCAAGTTGAACAACAAGCTTGTCACTAGCCGAAACTACATCTCTGTGAGAATCGGGCTGACCTTCTAGACTTTTCTCAATAGAATTATACACATCTTGAACTTGTGACACACTCACACTAGCGGAAGCTAATCTGTTGTTGAGTTCGTCAACATTAACTTGAAAATTATCAGGTATTTTAATCATAGTCGCCGCTAAACTTGCACTCTCAAGACTCCCTGCTAAGTTCTGAATTTGTGCTGTTGCACCAGTAAAGGAATTTTTCAATGCCTCTACTTCTTTAGAGATATCGGCGATGGCAGCTTCTGGACTATCAGCTATTTCCTCTTCTTCAGCAGTAGTACTGTACCCACGAAGGCCAGCAACTAAAAATATGACCGCTTCTGTAATCAAACCAACTGTTAACATGGTGTTCCCCGAAACGAGTCCAAACAAATCTTTATGTGTGATTTTAAGTAGAGCACCAACAATTACAACCGATGCGCCGACTCCAAAGAGTAATTCAATGTATTTTTCTGGTATAAAAAACTTTTTTTTCATCTATATTATTTTATCATCTACTGTTTGATCCTAAATAGTCACGTACCAAACGCAAGCCAATATAACTACGTGCGCTGTCGGAGTATTCATAGTCCCTACTTCCAACCTTTAGAAAGTAAGCTACATCTTTCCACGATCCACCACGAACCACTTTTCTTTCATTTCCTGGCATGTAAACATCAGGGTTGAATGTAGTGTTGAACTCGTAACTTTCGTTATAATAAGGAGAGGATGTCCATTCAGCAACGTTTCCTGACATGTTGAACAAGCCAAAATCGTTTGGCGCATAGGAGTCAACCTCTGCAGTATAAACGATGTTATCTGCTGCATAGTCTCCTCGCTTGGGTTTGAAGTTCGCTAAAAAGTCACCTCTACTATCGACCAAATACGGGCCTCCCCAAGGGTAAATAGCAGATTGTTTCCCTCCACGAGCGGCGTATTCCCATTCTCCTTCAGTTGGTAATCGAAATTGACCTACCGTTGTTTTATTTTTTTCTCCTCTTAGATAATCATTTCTATACTTTGTGCGCCAGTTCGCAAATGCCTTGGCTTGTTCCCAGCTAATTCCAACTACAGGGTAGTCAGCATAGGCAGGATGCCAGAAGTATTCGTTGAACATTGGCTCATTATAGCTATACTTGAAATCTCTAATCCAAACTGTTGTATCTGGGTAGATCGGAACGGCATCATACTTTAGGAAGTCTGCTCTGGAGAGATCCTCTATATTTGAATCTTTTAAGGCGTTGACGAATTGATCAACTTGTAATTCCGAGAAACGATAGACTAATTTCTTTGTGTCAATAGACTTTACACCATTGTACCATTCGTTTTCTGGAAGGTAAATAGAATCTTCCATGACTTCAGCGTAGTGAATGTCAGGATAATCATTGCGCTCCCAAAAAATTTGTTCGTTTCGGTTTAGTGGAAGTGAATGATGGTATGTGCTATCGGGTGAATTTCTTGTTGACAACCACAGTTTAATTGGGTTTTGCGCTCTAAAACGCACCAATTGTTGATAACCGTTTAAGCTAGACAGGTCTTCTTCGGCATCTCCGATAAAGTCACTCATGGCAGGGTAATACCTTAAGATTTCACCACCTGAAGTATTGTATAAATCTTCTAAACTCTGGTTTTCGGCTATTTCTCGTTGCTCTTCTGATGGTAGGGTTTCTTCAAGCTCATCAGGATCATTCAAAACAGAATAGAAAAAGTCTATATCGTCGGCTGGAACTGATTTTGTGCCGCGCTCATAATTGTTGTCTTCATACATGCCTTCAAAAACAATAACTGCCTTTTCAGCAAGCTTGGTTCTGACAATAGAGTCTTTGACCCAATCGATAAACTGCATGTATTCCCTATTCGTTATTTCTGTCTCATCCATGTAGAATGTACGAATGGTCATGGTTCTTGTGATATCATTTTGCGCATCAATGATATCCTCATCTGAAGATCCCATAATAAAAGACCCACCAGGGACTTTCACCATCCCATGTGGATTAACACGTATAAACTTTTTTGTTTTAACACCAATAAGTTCTCCTTGGTCGCGTTTTCCACAACTTAGGACAAAGATTGATAACAAAAGTAATGCGAGTGTACTTCTCATTAAGTGTACAAAATTAAGATATTTATTAACATTACTGTTCACAAAAATATGGAAATTATATAATACTTCTACGTATAGCCTTCCACCAACGCTCTGGAACGGTCCCTTTTTCAGCCAAAAAATAGTCTTCTTCAGCACAAGACAAAAGGATGTTTTCCAGATTAGGATTGTATTTCTTAGGGACTTCAATCCACCATCTTTTACTCACGGTACTTTGATAGAAAGTTAACTCATGCTCATCGCACGAAACTGTATATTTTACGCAATTTTGATTGGTTGAAAATGGGTATTCGTTCGTACGAAAGTGCATTCCCTCGATCACATACCACATTGTTTGGGCTGTGATTTGAGATGATGAACTACTATCTGGAATATTAAATATCCCCGCAATGTTTACACGGTCACTCATGCCAACATAACGTCCCAATGCACAAAATTGTTGTGCAGTAAAACCATTAACTTGTGTTATCCCACCTTGTAATTCATTGGATTTAACAGCAGTCATATCCATGGAAACAATGTCTGAATCACGCAAATGTGGCTCAACAATTCGGATATTAGACGTGAGTTTGCCTAAGCGTAGAGATTCAAAAAACAAGCGATCCATTAAATCGATTTCGTCTTGGGTAACCAAATAGCTTTGGTAACCCATATTGCAAAAATTCATCATAAAATTAGGGCGATTTGCAATCAGTTGAGACATATATGAATGTGATGATATTAATGCACCATCACCCCCAAAGTCAAACTTATAATCCACAGAAGTGAGGTTGTAGTAAACCTCGAGTTCGTTTAAAACACTGCACAAACCCAAGGTATTTTCTTGACTTCCTCCAAACGCTATGAGCAAAACATTACGTTGGTACAATTCGCGAGCCACATCATGCAACGCTTTATAAGAATCTGTTTCTTTGTCGCCAATTGGAACGTCTCCAAGGTCGACGATAGAATTGTTCCAGTTCCCCACATACAAGCTGTAGAGAGATTTTCGTACACCATTTAGGTTTTGTTTTCTCTGATGTGCTTGCCCAATTGATCGCGTTTCTTGAATTCCTAAAAGTGCGATACGCACATTTTTGAGACTTGGAATGCCTAGACTCTCTGTATGAATCTTGAGCTTATTCCCAATTGTTTGGGGCTCAGAAAGCGATCGATTTGAGAGTACTTCTTCAGAAACGGGTGTGAGTAACTCGAAAGCCATTACTTCTTTTTCGATTTTCGTTTTTTTGGTTTCTTTTTATCTAAAAGAGCAACCACCTCCTCTAGAGAAAGGTCTTGAACCTTAATCGTTTTATTTAATTCTATCTTGGTCTTACCTTTGATAAGATGGTGTCGGCCCCAACGTGCTTTTTCGATTCGGATACCTTCTTCTTCCCATACACAAACGACTCTCTCTGCTTCCTTCTTCTTCTTGTCTTCAATAAGAGTTTCCAAATCTGAAGCTGAAAGGTTATCAAAGTCATACTTTTTTGACACATTAATAAACCAGCCATTCCACTTTATAAATGGCCCAAAGCGACCTTTACCTTTCGTCACATCTTGATCTTCATATTGTGCTATGGGAGCATCATCCTTACGTTTCTTCTCAATGAATTCGATGGCTTCTTCAAGTGTAACAGATAATGGATTAGTACCTTTAGGTAAAGAAGCAAACACTTTGTTGTGCAAAACGTAAGGTCCAAACCTACCATTATTGGTCTGAACTGGATTTCCTTCATAATCGCCTAAAGTAGCAGGTAATTTAAATAAGTCTAAGGCCTCCTCATAAGTAATCTTGGAAAGGCTGTGTGATTCAGGAATACTTGCAAACAAAGGCTTATCCTCATCCTCAACCGTTCCAAGCTGTGCCATTGGACCAAACTTACCAAGGCGAACACTTAGTTGACGACCTGTTTTAGGGTCGGTGCCAAGAACACGCTGACCTGTTTCTCTTGTCGCATTTTTCTTTACATCTTCAACGACAGGATGGAAATTTGCATAAAACTGTTTCATAATAGCTTCCCATTCTGAATTTCCAGTAGCTACTCGATCAAAGTCCTGTTCAATACTTGCTGTAAAACCATAGTCAACGATGTCTTTAAAATTGTTCATCAAAAAGTCGCTCACCAAAAATCCAATATCTGTCGGAACAAGCTTTCCTTTGTTGGAACCAACTTTTTCATGCTGGTCTTGACGAGTTACTTTGTCATTGGCTAATAAAAGCTGTTTGTAAACCCTATCATCGCCCTCGTTTGTTCCTTTTGCAACGTATTTACGGTTGAGGACTGTTGAAATTGTAGGCGCATAAGTCGATGGCCGACCAATTCCCAACTCTTCTAATTTCTTCACAAGAGATGCTTCTGAATATCTATATGGAGGGCGGCTAAAGCGTTCGGTAGCTACAATTCGTTTTGCAGAAACTAAATCGTCTTTTTTCATCGCTGGAAGCAATCCCTGATCATCGTCTGTTGGGTCATCTGAACTTTCTAAGTACAACTTTAAAAAACCATCA
>JABHGH010000028.1 GCA_018672145.1 Flavobacteriaceae bacterium | reverse complement strand
GGATACGAAAATGACAACGACACTTCTTACGACATTACCGTTGGCGATATAAGCTCTTTAGAGGTTGTGAAAGCATTTTTTGATGCCTATAACAACAAAGACTTACAAGCGGTATATGACATGGAACACGACGATGTTTTGTTCTACACGCCAAGTGGAAAAACAATAACGAGCAGACAGGAGCACCTTGAGCTGGGTAAAGAGTTTATGGACAACAATAGCATTGCAAAATGGGATATCGTTTGGTCCATGTCTGGTGAGGTTAACTACCCGGAAAACCCAAATGAAAATTGGGTAACTTCTGGCGTGTTGGTCACCACTGGAAACGAGGACGAAACCACCACAATCAGTAGAGTTGTAGATCTTCAAATCGTTGACGGTAAGGTAAAAAAAGGATATGTTTATCAAAGACAACTTGCAGCGTCTGAAGGAAACACACCACAATAATCATCATCATCTTAAAAACATATACATGAAAATATTACAATTTTTATTTCTCTTCTTGCCCATCTTTGCGTTTTCTCAATCGACAGAAAGAATAAGCGCTCACTTGTTTGACCTTCCAGAAGGTGTGAGTTTGGTTGAGTTTACAGCCGACATCAATAAGTTGAATGCGATTTATGAAAAAAATGGACTCGGAAAAGACCGCTATAAAATTTATTCGGTCAAAGAAGATGATGAAGCAGAGAATTATCGACTCCTATGGATCAGTACTTGGGAAAGTGATGATGAGTATGAAAGTGCGCATAGCGAGGAAATCCAGAGAATGTTTGAAGACTATTTTGCGCCAAAATATCAAGAGATTTTGGACAATGAGATTTATAGAAAAGTCTTTTTAGTGGAATAAAAAGTGAACACATGATTTTCGCAGCCGAGTTTGATTGGTCACCAATGGATTTTTTAGCCATGGGTGTTCTTTTACTTGGCGCTGGCTTGACGGTTCGGTTACTTGCAAAAAACGTAATGTCTCGTTATAAAAAGATTTACATCACCATCGTTATTGTTCTTTTTTTTCTTCTCTGGGCGGAATTGAGTGTTGGTCTTTTTTGAAACTTATCTCATAGGTGATTAGGGCGTGGAAAACCTTGTTTTATAGATCATATCAACCTCTTTAGCAATGGAACGGTCTAGTGCTGTGACGTTGTTGCCAGCAGAAGTGGTGTAATAACCAAGCTCCACACGATTGTAGAAATTTTTGATTTCTGGATGATGATTTTCCCTAATGAAGATCGGGGAAATATGTGCGATAAATTGCATTGCTTCTTCGAAACTAGTAAACACATAATTCTTCTGTAGTGGCTTCATAACGTTGTTAGATATCAGCGAAGACACAAAATTAGAGAAAACAGATGGATTCGTTTTTTGCCTTTGCAAAGGATTTATTATTTTTAAAGAAACTAACAAAAAATGAAAAAATTCAAAACACTATTTATAGTTACACTTATCGTTGACGTTTTGGCGTTCATTCCTATTTTGTTGATCATGTATGTTCCGAGCATGAAAGAAGGCATGGTGTATAATCAATTTCCAGGGATGTCGACAAACCCATTAGCAAACGAACTGTTTGACTTATTCAACTTTGTGTTTGCCTTTTTCGCAATATCAATTCTTGTTGCTGACATTGTTGCCATTGGTCTTAAAACCAAAGAGACGGCACAAATCGCAGCCTTACTGTTGCTTATCATTCATGTGGGATGGATGCTACCCGATTGGATCAATTTGATTGTCGGCAACGGCCATCCACCAATTTTTGTATTACTCCTAAGTTCAGTTCCTGTAATTGCATTGGCGTACGGTTGGAAAAAGGGAGAAATGAAATGATCAAATAGGAGTATGAGCTCTCTATATAGATTTTAATTCCAGTTGTGGGGTTCATTTTAATGGCATAATGTAGACAATCAAATGCCATCATTTTTTTTAATTTATAACAATGAAAGACTTTAAATATGTATTAGCATATACCGTGCCTTTGATGGCGTATCTGTCTTTTTCATCAACAGGAATAGGGACCTATGCCACCGTACTTTATGCATTTGTGATCTTACCAATTTTTGATATTCTACTTGGGCAAGACAACACAAATCTTCCAGAAAATGAAGTTCAATCTAAAAAAGCCAATGTGATATTTGACATCATGTTGTACTTCAATTTACCAATCGTGTTTGGACTTTTGTTCTACGGATTCACGCAAGTGTCTTCGCACGAATACACAACCTTTGAATGGGTTGGTCTAGCATTATCATCTGGGATTTTGCTCGCAACAAATGCAATTAATGTCGCTCACGAACTCGGACACAGAACGTCATTTGTAGAGCGTTTGATGAGTAAAATACTGTATATGCCTTGTCTGTATATGCATTTTTATATTGAACATAATTTTGGACACCATATACATGTTGCCACACCTGATGATGGCGCCACAGCAAAATACAAGCAAAGTGTTTATTCGTTCTGGATAACTTCGGTGTCTAAACAGTATGTAGATGCTTGGAAAAAACAACGGGAATTGCTCTCCTTTCACGATCGTTCATTTTTGTCATTTCATAATGATATGCTTTGGTATCACTTGATACAACCACTTTATTTATTTACCGTTTTCGTGGTTTTTTCTTCCACAGCCTTTTTATTTGCCGCTGCTATCGGCGTCATTGCCTTTTTATTTCTCGAGTGTATCAACTATATTGAGCATTATGGACTGCGAAGATTCAAAACAAAATCAGGACGCTATGAGCGTGTACAAACACATCATTCCTGGAATTCGAATCACAATATCGGACGCATTGTTCTTTATGAGCTAACTCGACACAGTGACCACCATTTTAAATCTACAAAGAAATACCAAGTACTCAATAGTCATAGGGAAAGCCCAAATCTGCCATTCGGATACCCCGCATCGATTCTATTAAGTCTCGTTCCTCCTTTATGGTTTTTGGTGATGAACCATAGAGTGCCAAACCATATGAAACCATCGGTTTCAAACTAGTCGTACAAATTTTGTATATTTGGTTAAATCCCGTGTGGACTGGGATAAACAATAGAGTCGCGGGTGGAGAGAACGCACCCGGATCAATCGTTTCATAGGTTTAACGCTTAATACTTTTTATTATGAGCGCTGAGTTTATGTTAGCCCTTGAATCAAATCAAGGCCACGCAATCGCTTTTTTATTGGATCTTGAGAATCAAAATCTACCCGATAAAGTAGCTTAGAAAATCAACGGCGGTACGAAAACGTACCGCCGTTTTTTAATGTGTTGTTAATTTTAAATCCTTTTACTAAATTTATTTATTATTAAAAAAAAATATGGAGAGCTTAGAAGACATTAAGTTTTTAGGCATCAAACTCATTAATTCTAGTGATTTTTTTGAACTGGCTTTACGCTTGGCTTTAAACACCTTGGTTGTGTTTTTGATATCAAATAAGGTGTATTTAAAAAATAATAACAACAGGGAATTCTACTTTGGCTATAATACCATTGCCATTGTCACATTTTTGATGTGTTTTCTGTTGAGCAGTGTAAAACTAGAGCTTGGATTTGCATTAGGTTTGTTTGCTCTTTTTACCATTATCCGTTTTCGTACAGGAACGATTCCCATCAAAGAGATGACTTATCTTTTTGTTGTAATCGGTATCGCTGTAATCAACGCATTGGCCAACAAAAAAGTGAGCTACACCGAACTTCTTTTCGCGAACAGTATCGTCATTTTCTTTGTGTGGTATCTCGAAGGAGTATCGATAACACGCAAACCGCAAAAAAGCGAAACGGTTTCGGTGACCTTGCGGAATTTCGACCATCTTTCAAGTTTACCGCCCACCGACATCTCCTTCAAACTCGAGCAGCTTGTTGGACAAAAAATCACACACTACAGAATAAAAAAAATTAATCAAGTAGACAACTTTGCAGATATTACTGTCTATATGGCACCTCCTGAAAAAAACTAACTCATGATGCATTATACGATAAGATTAACAATTCTCATGGTTCTTTCATGCGCACTAACCTATGCACAAAATGAACAAAATTCAAATCAAGAAGATCGTCAGAGTTTTGAAAGCTGGAACGGGGCTAAACTTTCATATGAGATCCATAAAAAAGTAGATTT
>JABHGH010000029.1 GCA_018672145.1 Flavobacteriaceae bacterium | reverse complement strand
TTTTCGACTTTATGCAGCAGGACTACGCCTCGCCCACGTGCTAAACGAAACATTTGCTACTAGCAAAAGCAAAGGCTAGCGAACAACTAATTTCTCTGTAAAAATTTGCTGTTGCACATGGATTTTTGCGACATACAACCCAGGCACAAGACTTTCGATATTCAGATGTTCATTCACCGTTTTGTGGAGTAGTTGTTTACCATGAAGATCATAAATCATCACCTCTTTGGAACCCGGCATACCCTGAAAGTAAACGGTTTTGATTTGCGTAGGGTTGGGATAGATCGAAACGCTTTGATGCCAGTTTTCAAAACCAAGTGTGTGCCCCGTTAACTCAAAATCATCAAGCAGTAAACGCTCTGTGTTACCAACCGAGATAATGCGCAGGTATAAATCATCAGCCGATTGATTGACGGTAAATGATTTTTGCATATAATCGGGTGAGTTGACTTGGGTTTCATTTCCTACTTGAGTCCATGTGCTTGCATCTTTTTGTTTGTACTCAACATTAAAGGAAACACCAGAGCCCCCAGTGTTGTCAGTCCAATGTCGCACCCAAAAAGACACCGTTCCTATGCCTCCTGCGATACCATTTGCATTTGTGCCGTGAAATTCTAGATAGGATTTTGTTTCATTGTTATGACGAAAACGAACCGCTCTTCCACTATCACCACGTTCTTTGTCCGAGTTGATTATACAACCCAATGAAACCCAAGTGCCTGACAACAAGTTATGGACCTCTTCTTCATTTCCGTAAGTAATATCAGAAAGCGAATCAAAATTCTCGGTGACTTGACCGCTTGTATGTACGAAAAAAAAACAGAGAAAGACAACGTAAACCACTTCATGCTCTTATTAATTTGAAAAACTAAATAACAAAAAAAGAGACCACGAGTCGGTTGGTAAACGTTTAAAGCCGAATAAAAGAATTATGTCAACGTCGCTACGTATTTCCCAATCATATCAAACTCGAGATTGACTTGGTCGCCCACTTGAAGTTGATGGAAATTGGTGTGCTCGTAGGTATAGGGTATAATGGCTACGCTACACGCATCGTCGGTTACGTCAAACACCGTTAAGCTTGTGCCATTAATAGTGAGTGATCCTTTTTCGATGATGAGTTTCCCATTTTCAGGCGTAAAACGAAAGCGGTATAACCAGCTTCCTGCTTGGTCTTTCACAGCGACACATTCACCAACCTGATCGACATGCCCCTGCACCAAATGGCCATCTAGACGGTCACCTAAACGCATAGCGCGTTCCAAATTAATTTTACGACCTGTTTTCCACATGCCCAAAGCGGATTTGCGGAGGGTTTCCTGCACCGCCGTTACGGTATACACATCGTCTTTGATGTTGACCACCGTCAGACAAACGCCATCATGGGCCAAACTTTGATCAATTTTTAGTTCGCTTGCTATGGAGCTTTGAATATGAAAATGAATATTTTCCCGATCTTCTTCAACACTAATCAGCTCCCCTAAACATTCTATAATCCCCGTAAACATCGCTTTGAATTTGATTAACTTTGCCAAAAATACGCATAAATATGAGTACGACCATTGGCATATCGATTGGAGACCCAAACGGGATCGGGCCAGAGGTTGTGTTAAAAACCTTTACCAATCGGTCTGTCCTTTCAGATTGCACACCGATTGTGTATGCACGCCTTGATTTTATCGAGCAAGAACTTTCTCATTTTGGGCTGCATATCCCCACTCACCACATGACAGATGCGCCAAAGCCGGGCGTACTCAATATTGTGGATTGTTGGCCAAGTGCTTTTCAGCCAACCTACGGATTGGTCGATCCAGTTGCGGGTGCGTTGGCGGTTGCCTCTTTACAAGCAGCAACAACCGCCCTACAACAGGGCGTTATTGACACTTTGGTCACCGCTCCCATTCATAAAGCGGCAATTCAAAGTAATAACTTTCGTTTCCCAGGACACACCGACTTTCTGGCACAAAAATTTGATGGTCAAGCCCTGATGTTTCTTGTTCATCCCGATTTGCGGGTGGCTCTGGTCACCGATCATGTTGCCGTTAAAGATATTGCGGGTCATATCACTACCAGTCGTGTGAAACAAAAACTAGAGGCTGTTTCTCTTTCCCTCCAACAAGATTTTGGGATCACAAATCCAAAAATTGCGGTGCTAGGACTCAACCCGCATGCTGGCGATGAAGGAGTCATTGGTCAGGAAGAAATGGACATCATCACGCCTTTATTGCAGGATCTAGAGCTACAAAACACAAATGTTGCAGGGCCTTTTTCTGCCGATGCTTTCTTTGGGGCGCAGTCCTACAAAAACTACGACGCAATTGTAGCCATGTATCACGATCAAGGGCTGATTCCTTTTAAAACACTTTCTTTTGGGAGTGGCGTAAATTTCACAGCAGGCCTTTCGATAGTACGCACTTCCCCAGATCACGGAACGGCCTTCGCTATTGCAGGAAAGGGGCTGGCAAACCCACATTCTTTCCAAGAAGCAGTAGCAACAGCCATGAGCATTCATCAGCAACGCAAGGCCTAACAAACTCTCCAAAAGCGGCAACGGCTTGTCTGTGAGCAATCAGCGTGAAAAAACAAGATACCCAAAGGTGTTTGGCTTTATGTGATTTTTGTTATCTTTGGCGCCCGTAATGTTGAGATAAAATGGAACCCCACGCGGATTTCGAGATTAAGTTTTCTGGATTAAAAGAAGGCGTTCATACATTTAATTTTCAACTTTCGGAAACGTTCTTTGAGAGTTTCGACAATGAAGAATTCAACGCTGTTCAAGCGAAAGCGACGGTGACATTACACAAAAAATCGACCTTTATGGAAGCAAATTTTTCCATGCAGGGCCATGTGAATGTCAACTGTGATTTGACCAACGAACCATTTGATTTGGCCGTTTCTAACGCCTTTGACATGGTCGTAAAGTTTGGCCCTGATTACAGTGATGATCACGACGATATGATCGTGTTGCCACACGGCTCACATCAGTTCAACGCCACTCAACAGCTCTATGAGCTATTGGTTTTGAGTGTGCCACAAAAGCGTGTACACCCCGGCATAGAAGATGGAACGATGGATTCTGACATACTCGAAAAGCTTGAGCAACTCAAGCCCTCACCGAACAACAAAACGTCGCAAAGCGGAACAGATCCGCGATGGGACGCATTAAAAAAATTAAAAAAGAAGTAGCATTATGGCTCATCCTAAACGAAAAATATCGAAAACGCGCCGCGACAAACGTCGTACGCACTACAAGGCAACTAGCCCACAGATCGCTGTTTGCTCAACCACTGGCGAGTCGCATTTATACCATCGCGCACACTGGCACGAAGGGAAACTGTACTACCGTGGAAAAGTTCTTATCGACAACACCGTCGAAGCAGCATAATTCCAAACAATTTTCTGTAAACAAACGCCCCTAGAGGCGTTTTTTGTGTTTTAAAAAAAGTCAAAAAAATTGATTTTATTGACCAAAAACCACCAGTTTTTAGTAATTTTCGCCCCAATTTGCGTCATTTTTAATAAAAAACAACGCATATGAGTTTAGGACAAAACGCTGCGATTACTGCCGTGGGAGCTTATGTTCCCGATGAAGTACTTTCCAATGCCGACCTGGAGCAAATGGTTGATACTTCTGACGACTGGATTCGTTCACGAACAGGAATTTCGGAACGCAGAATCCTTAAAGACCACCCGACGTCCTTTCTAGCCATAAAAGCCGCACAAAACCTCATCGAGCGTTCGGCTATCGATCCGAAGACCATTGACCTTGTGATTGTGAGTACCGCCACGCCAGACATGATGATTGCAGCTACGGCTGCCTATGTCGCTAGTGAAATCGGAGCTACGCAAGCCTTTGGATATGACTTGCAAGCGGCCTGCTCGGGATTTCTATATGGCATGTCAACAGCTTCGGCCTATGTGAGCTCGGGGCGTTATAAACGTGTATTGCTTATTGGTGCTGATAAGATGTCGTCTATTATTGACTATAAGGACCGAACGACCTGTATCATTTTTGGGGACGGAGCCGGTGCAGCACTATTTGAACCGAACGACGAGGGCCTTGGCTTTATGGACGAACATTTTCGTTCGGATGGCGTTGGACGTCAACACCTCCATGTGAAAGCGGGAGGATCGATGATGCCAGCTTCGCAGGAGACCACCCAGAATGGACACCATTACTTACGACAAGACGGAAAAACGGTTTTTAAACTTGCCGTATCCAATATGTCAGATGCAGCGATAAATCTGATGGACAAAAACAATCTTACTGCAAACGACATTGATTTTTTTGTGCCTCATCAGGCAAACCAAAGAATCATTGATGCGACCGCACAACGCACGGGTGTTGATCCCGAAAAAGTGCTTTCCAATATTGTTAAATATGGAAATACAACTGCCGCAACTTTGCCACTGATTTTATCAGACTTCGAACACCGTTTTAAAAAAGGAGACAACGTCATGTTTGCTGCTTTTGGAGGGGGGTTCACATGGGGCGCAGCATGGCTCAAATGGGCTTATAACACATAAAAAAACAATAACTAAATCATTATGGAACTTAAAGAAATCCAAAATCTAATCAAGTTTGTCGCCAAATCAGGCGTCAACGAAGTTTATGTCGAAATGGGTGACACTAAAGTCACAATTAAGACAGGTGGAGATGTCGTTCAGCAAGTCGTGTCAACTGTTCCTGCGATCGAAGCAGTGCAAGTTGCTGCTCCTGTAGCAGCTCCTGCCACGCCTTTGGAATCAGCAACGACTTCGCCAGAACCTGTTGCTGTTTCGCAAGACGATAACCACATTACAATCAAATCTCCAATTATCGGAACTTTTTACCGTAAGCCATCTCCAGACAAACCCAACTTTATTGAGGTGGGAGACCAAGTGAGTGAAGGTCAAGTGTTGTGTGTTGTTGAAGCGATGAAACTCTTTAACGAAATTGAGTCCGAATTCTCAGGAACCATTGTTAAAATTCTTGTTGACGATTCTTCGCCTGTAGAATTCGATCAACCATTATTTGTGATTGATCCTTCCTAACCATCAAACTCAAGAAGATGTTTAAAAAGATACTTATCGCCAATCGTGGCGAAATTGCGTTACGCGTGATACGAACCTGTCGTGAAATGGGTATCGGTACGGTAGCCGTGTACTCGAAAGCAGACGAAGAAAGTTTGCATGTCAAATTTGCAGATGAAGCAGTTTGTATTGGTCCTGCACCAAGTTCGGAGTCATATCTAAAAATTCCCAACATTATTGCTGCAGCAGAAATCACCAATGCCGATGCCATTCATCCTGGCTATGGGTTTTTGTCAGAAAACGCCAAGTTTTCAAAAATTTGTGATGAGCACAAAATCAAATTCATTGGAGCCTCTGCAGACATGATTAACAAAATGGGAGACAAAGCCACGGCAAAGGCAACGATGAAAGCAGCCGGCGTACCCACGATCCCTGGCTCTGAAGGGTTGATCAAAGATTTTACACAGTGTAAAAAACTCGCTGTAAAAGTGGGATATCCCGTTATGCTAAAAGCCACCGCTGGTGGTGGCGGTAAAGGAATGCGTGCGGTTTGGTCGGAAAACGATCTTCAAAAAGCATGGGACAGTGCTCGTCAGGAAGCCAAAGCATCTTTTGGAAACGACGGCATGTATATGGAAAAACTCATCGAAGAACCACGTCATATTGAGATTCAAGTCGTGGGCGATAAGTACGGCAAAGCATGTCACCTCTCGGAGAGAGACTGTTCGGTGCAACGTCGTCACCAAAAACTCACCGAAGAAACGCCTTCCCCTTTTATGACGGATGCCTTGCGTAAAAAAATGGGTGAAGCGGCCGTCAAAGCGGCTGAATACATCAAATATGAAGGAGCAGGAACCGTTGAATTCCTTGTCGACAAACACCGAAAGTTTTACTTTATGGAGATGAACACCCGTATTCAGGTGGAGCATCCTATTACCGAGCAAGTGATTGATTATGATTTGATTGCTGAACAAATCAAAGTAGCTGCTGGTAAACGATTAAGCGGAAACAACTATTTTCCAAAACTGCACGCCATAGAATGTCGTATCAACGCTGAAGATCCCTACAATGATTTTCGTCCATCTCCAGGAGTTATTCAAACGCTACATACTCCAGGAGGACATGGGGTACGGTTGGACACACACGTATATGGGGGCTATGTAATACCACCTCACTACGATTCGATGATTGCTAAATTGATTACTACGGCACAAACTCGTGAGGAGGCCATTAATAAGATGAAAAGAGCATTGGACGAATTTGTCATTGAAGGTGTGAAAACCACAATAGCTTTTCATCGACAGTTGATGGATCATCCCGATTATGTCGCTGGAAATTACACCACCAAGTTTATGGAAGACTTTGAAATGAAATCGTCCTCTTAAATTCAAGACAATTTCATAAAGTTTGCTTCCAACGACCTAGAAAGCTACTAGTATTAGCAGTTGGATTTAGGACTTACCCAATGTTGTTTGGAGGGGATTTTTATGGTTATATCGCTTCGACATTTCGCATAAGGTATTCAGCAATTTGCACAGTGTTGGTGGCAGCTCCTTTGCGGAGGTTGTCTGCTACAATCCACAAGTTTATTCCTTTATCTTGTGATTCATCTTTACGAATCCGTCCCACAAAGACATCGTCTTTTCCTTCAGCATTGAGAGGCATGGGGTACTCGTTATTTTGCAAATTGTCAACAACAACAACCCCTGGCGTATTGTTGAGCAAGTCGCGAATTTCGTCAAGATCAGGTGTTTTGGAAAGGGTCAAGTTAACAGCTTCACTATGGCCACCGACAACAGGGATACGCACGGCAGTAGCTGTTACCTGAATGCTTGGATCGAGAATTTTATGTGTTTCATTGACCAACTTCATTTCCTCTTTGGTATAGCCATTGTCCAGAAACACATCACAGTGTGGTAAAGCATTGCGATGAATATCGTGTGGATAGGCTTTTTCGCCATCAATACCAGCATATTCATCCTCCAATTGTTGTACGGCTTTGACCCCAGTTCCTGTAATCGACTGATAGGTTGACACCACAACACGCTCAATACCATATCGTTTATGGATGGGCGCAAGTGCCATGACCATTTGAATTGTTGAGCAGTTTGGGTTGGCAATGATTTTGTCATCAGTTGTCAATTGATCAGCATTGATTTCGGGGACAATGAGTTTATGGTCTGGATGCATTCGCCAAGCAGAGGAATTGTCAATCACCGTTGTGCCCACGGCGGCAAATTTCGGAGCCCAATCAAGGGAGGTTTGCCCTCCAGCCGAAAACAAAGCAAAATCAGGCACTCGCTTCACAGCATCTTCAAGTCCAATGACCGTATAGTCCTTCCCTTGAAAAGAGATCGTTTTGCCCACTGATCGTTCCGACGCGACAGGAAGGAATTCTGTAATGGGAAAATTTCGTTCTTCAAGGACCGTTCGCATGATTTCTCCCACCATGCCTGTGGCTCCTACAACTGCAACTATCATGTGTTTTTATTTAAGGGAGCAAAAATAAAGATAAATCTAACAACGAAGGATAAATAGAAGTCAATTTTCAAAAAAATAACAAAATGTTACAAAACACACAGTTAATCAATAATGACTCTGGGGACTCGTTGTGAAATGGCAGTAAGCAATTCGTAGGATATGGTGTTGGCGTGTTCTGCGACTTGTTCTGCGGAGGTTCCGTGTTCTCCAAAGACAATAACGTCATCCCCTTCTTCACAGTCAATATTTGTGACATCAACCATGATCATGTCCATACAGACATTACCAAGCACGGCTGCTTTTTGACCATCAATACTGACATAACCCTTGCCGTTTCCGTAAAAACGACCTATGCCGTCAGCATGTCCGATGGGTAAGGTGGCAGAACGTGTTGGTTTGTTGGCAACAAACCCACGGTTATAGCCTACAGATTCTCCCGTTTGCACCTCATGGATTTGTGAGATTACCGTTTTGAGCACACCCACAGGTTGGAGTAAGGCGCTCACTTTTTCATGATTGCCATACCCATACAAGCCAATGCCAGAGCGCACCATACCACCATGTGACTGAGGATAGTTAAACACCCCAGAGGTGTTGAGAACATGGTAGATGGGCGTATCGCCAAACACGGATTGTAATGCGTTAAATTTTTCAAGCTGACGATGGGTAAATTCTTTTTCGTTTGGGTCTTCAGTTGCACCAAGATGAGACAAAACGCCCTGCACACGAATGTTTGACGACACCAGATGGCTTTGCAGCTTATTGGACTCTTCGGGGGAAAACCCTAATCGATTTAAGCCTGTGTTAAACTTGAGATGAACAGGATAATTTTCTTTTTTTTGGGCGTTTAAGACTTCTTCGAGTTTGTTGAGGATGCGCCATGAATACACACTAGGTTCGAGTTGATGTTTGACCATTGTTGCGAGTTGATGTGCTTGCGGGTGAAGAACAAGAATGGGCAGCTGAATGCCTGCATTTCGCAACTCGACTCCTTCTTGAACATAGGCGACACCTAAATAATCGGCACCTTCATCGCAAAGGCAACGAGCAATCTCAATGGCATCCGAACCGTAGGCAAACGATTTGACCACGGCCAAAAGCTTTGTGTGGGTCTGCAATTGATTTCGGATCTGCTGAAAATTGTGGCGGAGAGCGCGCAGATGAATTTCGAGTCGTGTTCCTTTACCCACGTTGTTTGTTTTTGTGATTTGCACGGTCGTTTTTGGAGGAAGCATTGGCCTTATCATCCGCATTCATGGCTTGGTAAAAGGCAGCCCGACTCAAGGGCTCGTATTCAGCAGTTTCGCCAAGAAACACCAAGTTGTCATCGTCAGATTTGCGAAAACTATATTGCGCCAGGTTTCCTGTATGTGTACAAACCGCATGGACTTTGGTCACATATTCGGCAGTTGCCATAAGGCTGGGCATGGGACCAAAAGGGTTGCCTTTATAATCCATGTCTAAACCAGCGACAATGACACGAATGCCTTTGTTGGCCAAATCGTTACAGACAGAAATAATCTCGTCGTCAAAAAACTGGGCTTCGTCAATGCCAACCACATCACAGTTATCAGCCAGGATCCGGATATTTGCGGCTGCGGGTACGGGCGTTGAGCGAATTTCGTTGGCATCGTGAGAAACCACCATGTTGTTGTCATAACGATTATCGACGGTTGGCTTAAAAATCTCAACGTTCTGCTTGGCAAATTGTGCGCGCTTTAATCGACGAATTAACTCCTCTGTTTTCCCAGAAAACATCGAACCACAAATGACTTCGATCCAGCCAAATTGTTCTTTCTGATTTACTGTATTTTCGAGAAACATAGTGTTTGTTGATTACACGCTAACACGCTTCTCACAAAGGTATTAAAATCAAGTCATCAAAAAGAAGCGGACCAAGAAATATTCACAAAGCGTTTTGTTCAAAGCCATTTACCAAAGAAATGACTTATCTTTATTCCTCAACAGACCCAAAAAACCTATATAAAAAACACTTTGGACAGACAACACAATCATGGTATCCTGTATGTCGTTCCTACACCGATTGGCAATTTGCGTGACATCACCCTCCGAGCAATTGACGTGCTTACCGAGGTCGATCTAGTGTTGTGCGAAGACACACGAGTGAGTCGAAAGTTGCTTACGCACTACAGTATTGACACGCCCACACGCTCCTATCATATGCACAACGAACATCACACAGTCGATAAAATTGTACAAGAGTTAGCAAAAGGTAAACAAATGGCATTGATTTCGGATGCGGGAACACCCGCCATTTCTGATCCTGGGTTTTTGTTGGTACGCGCAACTTTGTTCGCGGGCGTGGAGGTGCAGACATTACCCGGCCCGACGGCTTTTGTCCCTGCACTTGTGCAAAGTGGGTTTCCCACCGACCGCTTTATTTTCGAGGGGTTTCTACCTCATAAAAAAGGACGAAAATCACGTATCGATCTATTGGCGATAGAACATAGGACGATCGTGTTGTATGAATCGCCTCATCGAATTGTAAAAACACTCGGCCAGTGTGTGGAAGCGATGGGCGCAGACCGTCAAGCATCTATTTCTAGAGAAATCACGAAGACGTTTGAAGAAAGCAGACGAGGGACCTTGGAAGAACTACAATCTCATTTTTCAACACATACGCCCAAAGGCGAATTTGTGCTTGTCATAAAAGGAAAGGCCTAAAATGCGTTGGGATATTCAGTCACTTCCAGATAAAAAAACATTCCAATCGCTCGCCGAAGAGCTCAGTGTTCCTTTGGTTGTTGCTCAACTGCTTGTGCAGCGTGGGGTGACCAACTTTGCCACCGCAAAACAATTTTTTCGTCCCGATTGGACTCACCTCCATGATCCTTTTCTAATGCAAGACATGACCCCGGCAGTAGAGCGTTTAGAACAAGCCATTACCGCCAATGAAAAAATCATGGTCTTTGGCGACTATGACGTCGATGGGACGACAGCGGTTTCCTTATTGGTGGCCTATTTACAAGGTCAAGATAATGCGCCAATTCCGTATATCCCTGACCGCTATGCGGAGGGTTACGGGCTTTCTCAACAAGGAATTGATCATGCAGAGGCAGAAGGCGTGACGCTTTTGTTCACTTTGGACTGTGGTATTAAAGCGGTTGATTTGGTTGCTTATGCCAATGAAAAAGGAATGGATGTGATCATCTGCGACCACCATACTCCAGGCGAAACGCTGCCACCCGCACTCGCTGTATTAGATCCCAAACGCTCCGACTGTTCCTATCCTTTTGACGGACTTTGTGGATGTGGCGTGGTCTTTAAGCTCATTCAAGGACATGCCAGCAAGAAAGGGGTTTCCGTGGAAGAACTACAACCTTACTTGGATTTGGTTGCTACCGCTTCGGCGGCAGATATTGTTCCAATTATTGGAGAAAATAGGACATTGACCTATTTTGGAATGCAAGTCTATGAGAACGGCCCACGCCCTGGCTTAGAAGCCCTCATGGGAGAACGAAAAAAACGCGCCTGTAATGTCACAGATTTGGTATTTCGAGTTGCACCACGTATCAATGCAGCAGGACGAATGAAACACGGCACCTATGCCGTTGAATTGTTGCTTAGTAAAACAAAAGAAGAAGCCGCTCAGTTGGCAAAAGCGATTGAGACGTTCAATGATGATCGTAAAGCGCTAGACAAAGAGATCACAGAACAAGCACTACAACAAGTCAAAGAAAGTGGTCAGACCGAAAACTGTGCAACGGTGGTGTACAGCTCCGACTGGCATAAAGGGGTTATTGGAATTGTGGCTTCACGCCTTATCGAAACACACTATAAGCCCACGGTCGTTTTTACAAAGTCTGGTG
>JABHGH010000030.1 GCA_018672145.1 Flavobacteriaceae bacterium | reverse complement strand
GGATTGAAAAGAATCCGATCAATAAATGGTGTTAGGTCGTAGGTTGGGCATAATTATCATCAGATTTGGGTCTGAATTACCTAACAAATGTATAAAAAAAAAGCAACCTCTATGAAGTTGCTTAAAAATAATAATAATAATAAGGTTTTTACCTAAGCAAGCGCCTGCTCGAGCTCTTCTTTGATTGCTCCTAGAAACTCATGCGTGGTGAGATAATGTTCACGTGAAAGCTTATCCTCATGAATCAGTATAGCAAGGTCTTTAGTCATTTTTCCTTTTTCAACCGTTTGAATACACACTTTTTCAAGGGTGGAGCAAAATTCGGCAAGGTCTTTATTGTCATCGAGCTTAGCGCGGTGCGCCAGTCCTCGTGTCCAAGCGAAGATAGAAGCGATCGGGTTGGTCGATGTTTCTTCTCCTTTTTGATGAAGGCGGTAATGACGTGTTACGGTACCGTGAGCAGCTTCTGCTTCCATGATTTCACCATCAGGAGTTACCAATGTAGAGGTCATCAGCCCCAAAGAGCCAAATCCTTGCGCTACCGTGTCTGATTGCACGTCTCCGTCATAATTTTTACATGCCCAAACAAATCCACCATTCCACTTCATGGCAGCAGCGACCATATCGTCAATCAGCCTGTGCTCATAAGAAATACCAGCTTTTTCGAATGTGCTTTTGAATTCGTTTTGGTACACTTCCTCAAAAATATCTTTAAAACGACCATCATAAGCTTTCATAATGGTGTTTTTTGTGCTCAAATACAAAGGCCACCCTTTGCTGAGCGCTCGGTTCATACACGAACGTGCAAATCCATAGATGGAAGAGTCAATGTTGTACATACTCATAGCAACCCCGCCTTCTTGAAATTGATAAACATCCCAGGTTTTGGCTTCGCTACCATCTTCGGGTGTAAACGTCATTGTGAGTTTGCCTTTCCCTTTAATTACGGTGTCAGTTGCTTTGTATTGATCTCCAAAAGCATGACGACCGATACAAATGGGCTTTGTCCATCCTTGCACATAGCGTGGAACATTACTCATAATGATTGGCTCACGGAATACAGTACCGCCAACAATATTTCGAATGGTACCGTTTGGAGAACGCCACATTTTCTTTAAGCCAAATTCCGTCACACGATTTTCATCGGGTGTAATCGTAGCACACTTAATGCCAACTTTATACTTGTTGATGGCTTCAGCAGCATCTACGGTGATTTGGTCGTCTGTCTTGTCGCGACTTTCCAATCCCAAATCATAATACAGTAACTCGACGTCAAGGTATGGAAGTATGAGTTGATCCTTGATGAATTTCCAAATGATTCTAGTCATTTCATCGCCATCGATTTCTACGACAGGTTTAGCAACCTTAATTTTAGACATTTTTTAATTTTTGGTTGCGCAAATATACAACGGCAACCCCAAAGGACATAGTCCAATGACTAGATTTTTAAGTCATTAAAAAAGTTCGATAAAATCATGAAAATTATTGATTCAAAAGCAAAAAAAAACCTCCCAAAAGGAGGTTTTTTATGTTAGGATTGTACGATTAGTTTTTTCGTTCCCTGATACGTGCTTTTTTACCACGTAATTCACGGAAGTAGAAAATGCGTGATCGGCGAACTTTTCCACGATTATTTACCTCAATTTTTTGAATAGTTGGTAAATTATAAGGGAAAATACGCTCAACACCAACCGTTCCAGATATTTTGCGAATTGTGAAAGTTTTTGTGCTTCCTGTTCCTTTGATTTGAATAACAACTCCTTTAAAGAACTGGGTTCTTACTTTTTCTCCTTCACGGATTTCGTAATAAACGGTAATAGTATCACCTGCTTGAAAAGCGGGAAAAGATTTTTTCTCGACGAATTCGTCTTGAACATATTGAATTAAATGTTCCATGATTTTTAGCTAAAAATAACTAAGAACAACATTCACGACTATCGTCAGCGGTTGACCCTAGGGTCGGCTAAACTATGTATTTTTTTTTAGAGTACAATACCTAATGAGAGTTTTGTATCCTAAGCTTTTGATAGTTTTATTTTTTAAAGATTGGAAACTGATACATCAGGCTGTAGTTTAAACCTGCACCCCAAGGACTAACACCTGAAGCCTTATGAAATCCTGGGACATATAAATTGTCAAAATGATCAATCTCTTTCTCGTTTAACAGATAGTGCATGCGTACGCTCAGTCCTACATACATATTTTTGAGTAACTCTGCTTTTACACCAACTAGAAATTCAAGCCACATTGCGTTAAGGTCATCATAAACAATGGCTTCTGTTGGTGTTTTGTTCAAATCCTCCTGCCAGTAATGTTCTAACTGTCGTATGGAGTAGCTATTGAGTTGCTGTTTATGATTGCTTGTTGCAAGTCGAAATCCAGTAAGCAGCTGATTTTCCATTCCTTGCCAGTTTTTAAATACATTAATATCGACACCAATTTTAGCATACCTTCCAGATGTTTGAAAGTCGAGAACCTCACTTATCACGTGCTTTTCCTCCATGCCCATCTCGCTAGCTAAGTAAAGATTATGAGTTAATCGATAATCGGCGGTGAATTCTAACCCCTTGTAGTTTTCTTCAATCATCATGCGGATCGGTTTGCTCATGTCAATGCCAAGTCGCAAGCTGTAACGCTCCTTGTATTTTGGGATACTGTCTTGCGCATAGCAAAAACCAACTACACACAAAAGAAAATATTTAATGATAGATCTTGACATGTGTGAGTGTATCAATTAGAATCTCATTTTGCAAGATTTCAATGGACTGTATCCATTGAGCAGGCGCAGATGTTGTTGCTTCATCAAGTGAAAAGATTGTGCGAAAACCACATGCTCTATTCAAATACAAGTCATTCGTTTCATATGAAAGGTGTATGCTATCGGTGGCGTTTATCGTATTTGTGAAGCCAAAAGTGGTTTTTGACGCGTCTACTCGTAAGGGAATGGCAATGGAATCTACATTTAAAAATTCGAAACCATCATCTTGACCTGCGCCTACAACACGTAGCGTGTCAATAGACTTTAGTTGTGTGGGCTGCGATGCATCATAGATGCGAAAAACAATTTGAGGAGTTCTTGCATTTACTTCACCACAAATATCATCGGGTTCGCAACTTGCGAACACTATCATGATGTAAAATAAATAACGAACCTTAGCCATGGTTTCTTTTCAAAAGTACAACATTTTCAACGTGCTGTGTGTGAGGAAACATATCCACTGGTTGTACATATGTGATTGAATATGTGTCCTTCAACATCTCTAAATCACGTGCTTGCGTAGCCGAATTACAACTCACATAGACGATTCGTTCAGGTTGAATCTTTGTCAATTGTTTCACGACATCCTTATGCATACCCTCACGAGGGGGATCGGTAATGATGACTTCCGGCCTTCCATTTTTTTCGATAAAAGAATCTGTAAAAACTTTTTTCATATCGCCAACGGCAAAAGTCACGTTTGAAAGTTTGTTGCGCTTAGCGTTCTCTTTTGCTGCGGCAATCGCTTCAGGAATTGCCTCGATGCCAACAACATGTTTAGCATCTTTTGCAATAAATTGTGCAATTGTTCCTAGACCAGTGTATAGATCATAAACTGTTTCCGAGCCTTCGAGTCCAGCCAACTTTCGTACAACTTTATACAGCTCATGTGCTTGCATTGAATTGGTTTGATAAAAAGCTTTGGGAGTAATCTGAAATGTTAAACCATTCATTTCCTCTTCAATATAGGGGGATCCATCAAAGCAAACAATCTCTTGATCGTAAAAACTATCATTTTCTTTTTGATTGATGATGTAATGAAGGGAACTGATTTGTGGGAAATTCTCTTTTAGTGCGTGAAGAAGGCCCTCTCGTGCTGATTTTCTTTCTTCAAAAAGCTGAACAACAACCATTACTTGCCCAGTGGATGAAATACGTAGCATCACATTTCGTAAGAACCCTTCTTTCATTTTGAGATTGAAATAATCGAGTTGGTTTTCTTGCGCATAGGAATGAATAAAATTTCGAATTTCATTTCCTGGTTCAGGTTGCAAATGGCATTGCTCAACATGCACAATTTTATCCCACATTCTAGGTTTATGAAACCCTAAGGCATTGCGGTTGATAGCCTCACCCGTTTCTATTTCTTCTTTTGTAAGCCAACGACTATTCGAAAAGCTATATTCCATTTTGTTTCGATATTCAAAAATATCTTTACTGCCCAAAATTGGTTGTAGATCAGGAAAATCAAGGTTGCCAATTTTCTTAAAATTTTGATGCACCTCTTCTTGCTTGTGCGAAAGTTGTGCTTCATAGCTGAGATGTTGCCATTGACAGCCACCACAAACGCCAAAATGATCACATTTTGGATCTAAACGATCAGGACTTGGTGTTATAATCTTTTCCACACGCCCTTCAAAATAGCTACGTCTTTTTTTATAGAGGTATACTAAAGCGAGATCCCCGGGGACTCCTCCCTCTATAAACACAACGATACCATCTGAGGTTCGTGCAATGGCTTTTCCTTTAGCAGCGATTCCAGTGATCGAAAGCTTGACTGTTTGTTTTGTTTTCATAGTGGCTGTAAAAGTAGAGAGGTTTACGCGTAATAAAGCCGATTATTTGAATAATTATATAATTCGTAAGTTTATTCTTTCAATCCTAAAATCATAGACATGAAAACTTTCTTAAAGAACATAATTTATACCATATCATTTTTAATTTCTTTGTTTGTTTTTGGACAAGAAGAACAAAAAAAAGACAGCATATTAGAAACTGCACTTTCGGGATTTTCATTCCGTAGTGTCGGTCCAGCTTTTATGTCTGGACGTATTGCGGATATCTCTATAGACCCCAACAATGAAAACGTGTGGTATGTTGCTGTGGGTTCGGGTGGAACCTGGAAAACAATCAACGCAGGGACGACTTGGAAGCCTCTTACTGATAAGGAATCATTTTACTCCACGGGCTGCATTACACTGGACCCGAGCAACTCTTCTGTTGTTTGGCTTGGAACAGGTGAGAATGTTGGTGGGCGCCATGTTGGCATTGGCCATGGGATTTATCGCAGTAATGATGGCGGGTCTTCATGGGAGGACATGGGGCTAAAAAAATCCGAACACATTTCTAAAATTATTGTTCACCCCGACAATTCTAACATCATTTGGGTTGCTGCTCAAGGACCATTATGGAGTTCAGGTG
>JABHGH010000090.1 GCA_018672145.1 Flavobacteriaceae bacterium | reverse complement strand
TGGCTGTGGAGCTTGTGTTGCGACCTGCAAAAATGCGTCTGCGATGCTGTTTGTTTCAGCCAAAGTATCGCAGTATGCTTTACTCCCACAGGGTCAGGTTGAGGCGACAGATCGTGTGCTCAACATGGTCAAGCAAATGGACGAAGAAGGCTTTGGAAACTGCACCAATACCGGCGCTTGCGAGGTGGAATGTCCAAAAGGAATTTCGTTGGAGAATATTGCGCGAATGAATCGAGAGTACCTTTCGGCTAACGTGAAGGGGTAAGCGATTTGTTTGGAATACTACGGCCAATACTTCCTATTTCAATTGAAACTGTTCTTGCAGTTCCCAATTGGCGCGAACATCGAGAAGCTCATCGTAGTGAAAAACTGGCTCAGGAAGTCGACGGTCTAGAAAACGACCTGCATCCCATTTTCCGTTTTTGTTTTCATCAATAATTACTCGTACATAGTACTTTTTGGGGATAATATTCGAAAATAAATAACGACGCTGCGGTTCGGTTACAACCATACTTTGCACAACATTTTCATTTTCATCAGTCAGTTCTATAATAATTGGAAAACTCGGTATGTCGACGAGTTGCAGGTAAACACTGCCATAGTCAGCAGGTTTTTTGGTGCGAAAGGACAAGAGCAACGTATCGTTTGTCTCTTCAAAAAAATCTGTTAATGCACCAGGCAATAATTGTAACTTATACATGTCATTAGGCAAAACATCAAATTCGAAACGCATTTGTTGTGGATGTTCCATTGTGACCGCAAATGGCACGGCAAGCGAGTCTTTGTCGATAAACACAATTTGAGATGTGTCAATGCGAGTAATAGGAGTTGACGCTTCAATCTGCAAGAGTTCCCCTAAATTCATAATACTTGTTATAGAGGGTTTTAGCACAAGCGAATCGGCAGCTGCCGAACGAAAAGTATGTGTCAATGTTGTTTTAAGGGTATCTCGTTCAATATCCAGTTGTAATGAATCTGCCTTTAGGTTTTTGTACCATATATATAAAGAATCAGCAGCAAGGTCATAGGATTGCATGGTTTGCACGCTATCGTCGAGCTCGACGGGACGAACCTTCAAGTCATTAGGGTTTCCATAATAGCTGAGGCCAATTCGATTTTCAGCTGCCTGAAAAGCCCTTCCCAATACAAAATCTGTTTCTTCCAAAAAGAGGTCTAAGTGGAACAAACGATCTGTTGGAACGTCAATAAAAGACTGTGCAAAACCAATATCATCTGCGCTTTGATCAAAAGTGTAATTGTTGGCAATATCTTTTTGTGCAACAAGCAAGTATCGTCCTTCTCGCACATTGCTAATCTCAAAAACGTCCAAACTGTTAAGGGTGTTGGTGATGTAATCTGGCGGACGTTGGTAAATCACAGAATCGGTATAGGTGCTATCGACCGCATACAACATGACAGACACAAAATTTTTGGTTTCGCGCCCAAAAGCATTTCCGATGGTTCCGCGTACCTGCAGTGAGTCCACATAATCGCCAGTAGAAAACACATAACGGAAGTAAGAAAAGGGATTTCCTTCGTTGTTATCCACAATACTCTGTCCAAAATTGAAGCTATAAGTGGTGTTTTTTTGCAGCGAATCGGGACTCATGTTTATTTCTACATATTTCGCTGCGGTTCCTTGGGGTGATATGATATAAGTAGAAGGGTCAAGTGGTGGTGAAATGATTAATTGGTTTTTGAGTTTGTTGAGTTTGACATACTCATCAAAATATAAACGAACACGCTCTGCATCGAACTGGGTTGTGTTTTGTTTGGGAATTGCCCGTAATAAGATTGGTGGCATTTCATCTTTGGGGCCACCGGTTGGATTTCCTCTTTTGGCACATTGCATAAACAAGAGGAGAGACAAACCCAATAAAAACAGTGTGTTTCTGTATTTCATGAACTACAAAGTAACGACTATTTTCAGGACTAAGGAAGGGGTGATTTTGCAAAAGCAATGGTGGCAACCGAAACCCGAACCCCTTCAATCTGCAAGAGACAGTTTATGGCCTCTGACAGGGTTGTTCCAGTGGTGACTACATCATCGATCAATAGAATATGTTTACCCACAAACAGGGTTGGACAAACGACCGAAAAAGCACCTTTCATTTGTGCAATTCGTTGTTCAGAATTTAGTTGAACCAAGGTTCTTGTTGCCTTGTGTCTTACAAGACGATTGGGGATATATTCCTGCCGGAGTTGCATTGCTATTTGCTGTCCAAACGCCGTGACTTGATTATATCCTCGTTTGCGTTGTCGTTTTTTGTGAAGGGGAATGGGAACCACTACATCGCAATTTTGAAATGGGGAACCAATAAGTTCTTTGACGAGCATTGCACCAAAGAAATCGCCGAGATGGTCTTTCCCCATGTATTTGAGTTGATGAACAAGAGCTTGTACAATGCCCCTTCGCTCAAAAAAGAAGAGTGAGGTTGCGTGTTGGATGGGAGCAAGTTTTTGAATCATCTCAAATAGGGGATTGCGTTGAGAATTGTGATAGTTGGTTTTTGGAAGTTGGTGCTCACATTGTAGGCAGAGTATGGTGTTTGGGGGAACCATACAGCCACACCCCATGCAGTAGGTTGGGAAAATGGTATTGAGCA
>JABHGH010000133.1 GCA_018672145.1 Flavobacteriaceae bacterium | reverse complement strand
GATATCTTGTGCGAAAGCATTCATAAATACACTCAAAAATAGGCCCTTTAGTAATTGTTTCATAATAACTCTTTTATCATCATATAATGGGGGCCAAACACAGGAACCTCAAATTGATCTCCCTTGATTTTATAACTTAACTTTTCATAAAAAGGAACGGCATGCAAACGGGCGTTCATCCACATGATCGCAAACTCTTTTTTTTTACCTATCGATTCAGCTTCCTGAATCAATAATTGACCAATCCCTTTTCGTTGTGTGGATTGGAGTACTGCCATTCCACGAATTTGTCCGTTAGATAACTTAAACTGTGTTCCAGAAGGATTATCTAAAACCGTACAAACTCCTAGTAGAGTGCCATTCTCATAAGCTCCCAAGTGAACAGTGCTTTCTGCTTCATCTCCTGGTAAAATGCAGGATTTTCTGTCTAACCCAGGGCGAAGTACGGGGTGACGAACCTGATGTGTTGTTTCAGGCGAAATTATTTTTATGCTTACTTTTGATTGTAACATGGCAAAACTAAATTTTACATATTTAACGGAGAACAATATAGCACAAATTGTCCCCCTCATGCAAGATTTTACTTCTTGTAAGTACTCTGACGAGGTGCTGTTGCAACGACATAAAGCGATGTTCTCTTTTGATTATGATTGTTTGGCGATTACTATTGGCAATACATTGATTGGTTTTTGTGGGCTCTGGTATCAAATGCGTCATTATTCTGGAAAAAGCTGTGAGCTCGATCATTTTTATATCGAAAAATCTTGTCAAGGAAAAGGATATGGCAAACAAATGCTTGACTGGCTTAGCAAAGAGTTGAAAGATAAGGGTTATGAAGCGATTGAGTTGAACGCCTACAAGGAAAACAGCGCAGCACATCGCTTTTACCAAAGAGAGGGTTTTGACCATCTCGGCTTTCATTACGTAAAACGCTTGTAGTCACCTTGCAAGTCTCCACAATATTTTTACCTTTATAAAAATACTACAGATGAGTCGCTTGCTTGCTTTTTTGTTTTTTTTGGCCACGACTTTGTCGTTTGGTCAAAATGATTATAGGACATGGCTTCGGGGTAAAGTGCTTTATCAGGACAGTAGTGTTATAGCTGCAAACATTCTCAATACAAATTCCAAAAAAGCGACAATCACGGATGATAATGGTGAATATGCAATCGAAGTGAAGCTAGGTGACGAATTGATTTTCACCTCTCTCCAATACGAAATCAGAGCGGTGATTATTTCTAAAGAAATTCTACAACGCAATCGACTGGTGGTTGACGTCCGTGAAAAGATTACGGTTCTTGATGAGGTTGTCGTAAGTCCCACTCGACCCGAGGCCTTTTTAGATTTGCAAGAAGAGGAGTTTAAAAAAGTGGACTATTTAGATGACAAATCAACGCGTATTGAAAACGAAATTCTCCGAAAAAACGAATTGTACAGTGGTGTAGATTTTATCAACATCTTTAAGTTGATGTACAAGGCCCTTCGCAAAAAGGATTCCGACGATGGTGGTGGTTCGACCTATGCCCCAAGCGATGTGATTCGTCAGATCTATCCAGATGCGTTCTTTACAGAAGAACTCAATGTTTCCCCAGACCAAATCGGTCTCTTTTTGGAGTTTATCGATGACCGTTTGGAAGCCAAAGATCTATTAAAAAAGGAAAATGAATTTCAATTGATGGATTTTTTAATCAAACAAAGTGAAAAGTTTGCAAAGGCGCAATAGGAGTTTTCTTTGGTTGGTGTGGGTTGTTGGATTTGTGGGATACGCCCAAAACATAGAAGACTTTTCTGGAAAGGTCGTTTCAGATTCTCTTGATATTTCGGGAATTCATGTTGTCAACAAAAACAGTGGGGCAACCACCATTACCAATCGAAAAGGAGAATTTTCGATAGGCGTTCAACCCACAGATACGATTCTGTTTTCTGCGGTTCATATCAAGCTCCAGGCATTGGTTTTGGACTCCTTGGCGCTCTCACAACCCGAAATCAATGTGTATATAGAGCATGCTGTCAATGAACTGCAAGAGGTCGTTGTCAAACCACATAAGCTGTCGGGAAACCTCGTCGATGATGTTAATGCTTCTCCACCTCCCCCAATCAATTTTAAAGATGTTGGAATTCCGGGTTTTGAAGGAGAAAGACGAGAAAAAATAAGATACAGCAGTACAGGAAAGCTGATTTTAAGTACCTTGCTGTTGCCCATAATGCCATTGGACATTGAAGGGATGTACAAACAAATCAGTGGGTACAACAAACGCCTTCGGCAAAGTCGGAAGCTCAACAAACAACTCCAAACGGTATATCGTATGATTGACTTTTATGGTGCCGATTTTTTGCAACGCGAATTCACTTTAAGCGATGACGAGGTCTACGGCTTTGTGTTGGCTTGTGTAGAAAACAGTCCAGATATGCAAACGGATTACTTAAACGGCTATCACCCGCTTGTACTTGAAGGGATGATGCAGTTTGCAAGAACCCAAACCAAAGAATGATGAACCGAATACTTACTTTTTCGTTATTTATATGGTTACTATTTGTTCAAGCCACAATACACCCCTATTATGTCAGTACCCTAGAGATTGATCACCGCCCCGAGCGAGAGGCTTTACAAATTACGATGCGTGTGTTTACAGACGATTGGCAGTTGGTGCTCAACACCCACTATGACAAAACTCTTCGTTTGGATCCCGACACGGATACCGAGCAAGTCGTGATTCACTCCAAAGATTACCTTCAACAGCATTTGGAATTGAACCTCAATGGTACAGACGTTACCCCAAGCGTTTTAGGAAGGGAGTACCAAGACGATCAGTTGGTTCTGTATTTGGAGGTAGCAGGCGTGGCAGAACTCCAAACCCTAGCGGTGTCCAACCGTATTCTCTTTGCTGAACTGGAAGGCCAACAAAATATCGTACGAATCAAAACCCCAACAAAACGAAAAAGCTATTTGCAAACCCAAGGACGGGCGCGGAATGTGTTTCGTGGTTTATAGGTCGTTGGATTACATTTCCAAAGGGGGCGGGAACATGCCTATGGCATGTGTAGCAACTATGGTCAGCCAAAGGCTGAATGTGATCCAACAACTCAATATAACTATGTCGTATATCAAACTTCCCTAAACTGTACACATGAAATAAAAGCGAAATCTATTCTTTGATCTGGGCAAACGATTTAGGGCGTTTGAATGTTCAAGATAATCATTTTTGTTGAATGATGATTGAAAAATATTGTTTTGGGTTATCGGTTGTGCGTTGAGAAGAGGTTTGGTTTATGCCCATTGACAGATTAATCCGTGAGTTAAATGCTTTTTCACTTGTCGCTAAACGTCCCTATTTCAGAAAACTTAATGTAATTCAATCCTTTTCGTTATTTTTAACTCCTT
>JABHGH010000096.1 GCA_018672145.1 Flavobacteriaceae bacterium | reverse complement strand
TATATATTATGTAAAATAATACTTTTATCCATAATGTTATGATTGTCAATAATTTAGGATCACATACACCTCCCCATTTTTTATATATATGTAAAAAGTGACCACTATTACTTTATTATGCGATTCGTTTATCGAGCACTAATGATTCAATTTTCTTTGCAGATTATCCTGTAATAACAGAAAATGAACTCAATCTAATCCTTCTAGAGTTTGATTTGTTGAATAATTCCTTGCATAGAATAAAATATCTCCACTACATTTGTTATAAATCAAAGTATATACCCACTAATTGTTTTAAAACAAACGATATGCGTATTGGAATACCTACAGAAATCAAAAACAATGAATTCCGAGTTGGGATGACACCAACAGCCGTTCGAACACTCATTTCTCATGGTCATGAAGTGTCGATCGAAAGCAATGCCGGTTTAGGGAGTGGCTTCACAGACGACCAATACATGGCAGCTGGAGCAAAAATTTCCCCCAACGCAAAACAGATTTATGACAACGCAGAAATGATTATTAAGGTCAAAGAGCCCCTAGCTGCGGAATATGATCTGATTCAAGAAGGGCAACTCATATATACTTATTTTCATTTTGCTTCATCCAAAACGCTTACCAATGCCATGCTTAAAAACAAAAGTGTTTGTCTGGCTTATGAAACAATCACAGATGATTTAGGACGCCTTCCCCTACTCACTCCCATGTCTGAAGTAGCGGGGCGTTTGGCTGCGCAACAAGGCGCGAAATTTTTGGAGAGTCCGCAAGGTGGATTGGGCGTACTCATGGGCGGTGTTACTGGCGTTTCCCCTGCAGATGTCATGGTTTTAGGCGGTGGCATTGTTGGCACACAAGCAGCAATAGTCGCTGCCGGGATGGGTGCTCAGGTTACCATCTATGATATCAATCGTCAACGACTCAAAGAACTGGACGGTGAGCTACCAAACAACATAACAACTTGTTATTCAACCACCAAAGCAATTGAAAGCCACCTCAAACACGCTCATTTGGTCATCGGCGCTGTGCTCGTTCCTGGTGCAAAAGCGCCACGTCTCATCACTAAAGAGCACCTTAAACTTATGCAAAAAGGAGCCGTTCTCGTCGATGTTGCCGTCGATCAAGGCGGATGTTTTGAAACCACACGTGTTACTACCCACGAAAATCCAACCTATATCGTTGATCACATCTTGCACTATGCCGTTGCAAATATGCCTGGTGCTGTGCCTCAAACCTCTACCCAAGCACTCACCATCGCAACCCTTGCCTATGCCATTGATTTGGCCAATAAGGGGTGGAAAAATGCATGCAAACAAGACAAACACCTCGCTAAAGGACTTAATGTTGTGAACGGAAAAGTCACACATCAATCTGTAGCCGATGCATTCTCACTTCCACACACACCTATCGAAAAAGTATTGATTTAATTGTTTATTTTTGTGTAAACACATCAATAATGAACCAAATTCCATCTGTTGATTTAGGCGATTTTTTAAGTGGAGATAAAAACAAGCGTCTCGCTTTTATCGAAAATCTTGGGAAGGCATATGAAGATATTGGTTTTGTGGCTTTAAAAGGTCATTTTCTTAGTACTGATCTCGTTGAAAGTCTCTATAAAGAAGTCCGTCAGTTCTTTGAGCTACCAATAGAAACCAAAGCCAAATACGAAATTGAGGGGCTCGCTGGACAGCGAGGATACACCTCTTTTGGAAAAGAACACGCCAAAGGACGAACAACTGGTGACTTAAAAGAGTTTTTTCACTTCGGACAGTACGATCTTCCTGCAAACGGAGAGAGCTACCCAAAGAATGTGTCCGTTGATGAAAATCCAGCCTTTAACACTATTGGTCAACAAGCTTTTCAGGCACTTGAGAAAACGGGTATTTATGTTTTGCGTGCGTTAGCTCTGCATCTCGGTCTAGAGGAAAGGTATTTTGATCCACACGTTAAAGGTGGAAACAGCATTCTCCGAGCCATTCACTACCCTCCCATCAATGAAGAACCAAAAGAAGCTGAACGTGCAGCGGCACATGGTGACATTAACCTCATCACCTTACTGATGGGGGCGCAAGGACGTGGCCTACAAGTCAAAAATCATCAAGGAGATTGGATCGATGCCATCGCAGAGGATGATGAACTGGTTATCAACGTGGGAGATATGCTTTCGAGACACACAAACAACAAATTGAAATCAACCATACACCGTGTTGTCAACCCACCCAAATCTGCTTGGCATACCTCGCGATATTCGATTCCATTTTTTATGCATCCTGTCTCTGACATGAAACTAGACGTGCTACCCCACTGCATAGATGATGATCATCCCAAGCAATTTAACGACATCTCGGCTGGCGCATTTTTAGAAGAGCGACTTCGTGATTTAGGTCTTCGTAAATAATCATGGAAAAACTCAATAGTCTTTCTGATTTAAAATCACTTTTTCCTGAAGCCGAAGGCACTTATCAACCTAAAGATGATCAACAAGAAAACAAACAACAACTCGAAGCTCATTTTAGCAATAAAGGGCGAGGCGGAAAAATAGTGACGGTCATCAAAGGATTCAAAGGTGGCGATCAAGAGTTAAAGCAATTAGCCAAGCAACTAAAGTCGCTATGTGCTGTTGGTGGCACTGTCAAAAATGGAGAAATCATTATTCAGGGGAATTACAGGGATAAAATCATGCTATACCTCCAACAGCAGGGACACACAGTCAAACGTGTAGGCGGATGAAAGAATCAGAACTTATTTGTAATGATGATGGATCAATATATCATTTAGGGATTCGTCCAGAGCATTGTGCACCACTCATCCTAACTGTTGGCGATCCCGATCGTGTGGCAACAGTTTCTCAGTTCTTTGATCATGTTGATTTTATACACCAAAAACGTGAAATCTGTATTCATACTGGAACCTTGGCTGCACGCCCAATATCAGTAATTTCTACAGGGATGGGAACCGATAATATCGATATCGTTTTCAATGAGTTAGACGCTTTGTTTTCTATTGATCTAACAACACGAAAGCCGCTTGCCTCCCCTACACCAATCACCTTTGTTCGTTTGGGTACTTCAGGGGCAATTCAACCTGACATTGAACTAGACTCTATCATTGTTGCAGAAGCAGCTGTTGGCTTTGACAACCTCATGCTTTTTTACGATCCAAAAATGTGCGACCACTCGTTTGTCACTTCCCTACAATCGCACTTAGTAAACCCAAAAAAGTTTAATCATCCATATTATTCTGAAGCGGATCAATCATTGGTTAATCGCTGTACAGAGCTTGGCATAAAAAAGGGAATTATTGCTACTAACTCTGGTTTTTACGGACCACAAGGGCGTCACTTGCGTACGAATCATGTTTTACCCTATCAAATAAACGACATCATTGCATTCAAACATAAGAACAATCGCATCACTCATTTTGATATGGAAACAGCTGGTATCTATGGGTTGAGTCAGCTTATGGGGCATAAGGCAGTTTCCATTTCAGCCATATTGGCCAACCGTTTTCATGGAACATTTTCCTCAAAGCCCGAAAAAACAGTTCTTAGAATGATAAAAAAGTTGGTAGATGGTATTAAGTCAGGTGAGTTTTGATTTATTTAAATTTTAAAGTAATTTATTTAATTTTGGCATATCTCTTGCAGCTAAGTTTAAAAAATCCCCATCATGAAACGCTTACTCATTATTCTTTTCTCAGTTTGCTTTTTGTTATCATCTTGCGTCAACGCTGATATAAACAATGAAAATGCTCCCTTCAGTCCTGAAAACTATGAATCGTCATCGGTAACCTCTCAGACCTATGAAGTTGTTTTTACTTTTGACTGGAATGCGAATGATTTCCCTACAGATTATCCAAGTGGCACCCACTTTTCACAATTGATCGGATGGGTGCACCGATCCAACAATACGCTTTTTATCGAGGGAGAAATAGCATCTGATGGCATAGAAGAAATGGCGGAATTTTGAGGGACTAGTACTTTAGTCAACGAACTTCAATCATTGATTGATCAAGG
>JABHGH010000083.1 GCA_018672145.1 Flavobacteriaceae bacterium | reverse complement strand
TCATGATTCGTTCAGCACGATTCTTGGTTAGCAACTCCAATGTTGATCAGTGTCCAAAATCCGCATTCTCAGAATACGCTTTTATCGGACGCTCTAATGTTGGGAAATCTTCCCTCATCAATTCCCTAACCAAACATAAAAAACTAGCAAAAACTTCTGGAACGCCAGGGAAAACACAATTGATTAACCACTTCTTAATCAATGATTCTTGGCACTTGGTTGACTTGCCTGGATATGGCTATGCTAGAGCCTCCAAGAAAGCAAGGAATGAGTTTAAAAAACTGATCAACGATTACTTCTCTAAAAGGGAACAACTCGTCAATACTTTTGTTCTTATCGATAGTCGACACCAACCACAGGAAATAGATGTCAATTTTATTGGTTCTCTAGGGAAAAAAGGGCTGCCGTTTTCCTTAGTATTCACGAAAACAGATAAGCTTACAGATCGTCAACTTGAGACAAACATCACTACCTACAAAAAACAACTCAAAAAAGATGGCTGGGAATCATACCCCCCTTTTTTTATTTCCTCAGCCAAAACAGGAAAAGGACGAGATGAGATTCTAGATTACATCGACTCAATCAATGCTACTCTTTAGTTCTTTGTGCCTTTCCTAATTTCAATTCATCAGAAAAGTAATCGCAAAACTGCTGGAAAGATTCTCCCATCTCAACATCCTGCGTTGCTTTTAAATAAGACGCACGAATCCCAATAAGTGTTTGGTGTACAAATACACGCATCTGATCAACTGGCATCTCTTTTGTCCAAAGGTCAATACGCGCGCTTTCTTGCGCTTCTTTGTCCCATGTGCTTAAAAAAAGTGCTGCTGCATCTTGATCGCGAATACCACCATCTGGAGCAGACCAATTTAATTCGTCTGGAACATGATTGTCATCTAAGGTTACGTTAATTTTAATCTCTGTTTTTTTCATCCACGTCGAGGTTTATATTTTGATTTTTTGAAAAGCTCTTTATAGGGCGTATCCAGTATATCTATCACAGAGGCTCCAGTCTGTTTTTGATATGATTTTACGATTTGAAGACCCAACCACTGGCCAATCCGACCGGGTGATTCTTGATCAATATTTAGAAAGAATTTTGAGAAAGGAGCTTGTAAAAAAAAGCGTGTCTGTAAAGAAGAATCCGTGCTGTACAAAAGCTCTTTAGAAACAAAATAATTCCATATTTCTTTTTCGTTGGCATAAGCCCAATCGATTTGATCAGTAGTATATCCAACGATAATGTCTTCAGAAAACTCTGGAAGTATTGTTTGTTTAACAAACTGTTTTTTTCCATGAAATACGAGCTGTGCTAAAAAACTACGATCTTCAGGAGCCATCACCATCCGTTTAGCGAAGGAACCTGCTAATTCAGATGGCAGTTGTTCTAGATTCATTTGGGTTTTCAAATACAAAGGAATATCCTCGTAAATAAAATGATTTGTTCCCAAAAAATTATCAATGCCAATCAACAGTAAACTGTCTGTGAAAATGACCTTATTATTGAAATCCACATCTGAAGTGATTGTAATCGCTTTTTTCGGAAGGGGAAAATCTTGAAAATACTGAGAAGCACCATCCAAAAAAATATGGATTTGTTTTTTTACATCTTTATCTAGTAATGCTTTAGTCTCTTGGTACAAAGCCAACTGTAAGCTATCTGTACGTCGATTGACCCAAGCAGAAAAAGGGTAGTTTTTGGGAAAGAAAAACGGAAACTCTTTTTCAACTCTTTGTAATGAGTCTGGATCGGTTTCAAAAAAAATCTGCTCAAAACGAATCAATTCGAAAGAATTCATAGAAATTTTTGAAGCCTTTTTATGGGAGCATCCAAAAAACATTAGGCCCGTAATAAGAAAGAGCAAAAGTGAAAACATCCTATTTTTCAATACACTCATATGTAGTACCTTTGAAAGTAAAATTGCAGCTTACGAAGCTACTAATTTTTTTACATGAAAATATCTATTTGTTATGAAAACTAAACAGGTTGCTGATCATATTGTAGGATGGCTCGCCTCATATCTTGAAGAGTCAAAGTTAACAGGTTATGTCGTTGGGGTGTCGGGCGGTGTTGATTCGGCGCTGACATCCACATTATGTGCAGAAACAGGGAAACCAACTCTTTGCCTTGAGTTGCCAATCTCTCAACAAGAGGATCAGGTGAGTCGTGCACAAAATCACACTTCATGGCTTGCGCAAAACTACAAAAATGTAGAAGTGAAAGTTGTTGCGCTTGATTCCCTGTTTGATGCTTTTTGTAGCCTTGACGCTTCGACAAGCACCAATAAAAACACTACACTTTCATTAGCCAACACACGCTCTCGATTGCGCATGGCTACTCTTTATTATTTTGCATCACAACGAAGATCATTGGTTGCTGGAACCGGCAACAAAGTAGAGGATTTTGGCGTTGGGTTTTACACAAAATATGGAGACGGCGGGGTTGACCTAAGTCCAATCGCTGACTTAATGAAAAGCGAAGTGCGAAACTTGGCTGCTCATTTTGGCGTTGATCAATCCATTGTAAATGCTGCGCCAACAGATGGCCTATGGGACGATGATCGAACAGATGAAGATCAGCTTGGCGCAAGCTATGACGAGCTCGAATGGGCTATGCAGCAACAAGAAAAAGGAAAAACAAAAGACGATTTTGTAGGAAGAGACAGAGACGTATTCAACATCTACACAAGACATCATATTATCAATAAACATAAAATGGAACCTATTCCTGTTTGTGTTATTCCTGACATGTTAAAGTAGTTTTTTTGTTATATTACTTAAGAAATTACCTACAAACTTTGTAGTTTGTTTCATTTATTGTTTCTTTATTCATTATTATTAGCGACAATTCTCATAAACCAACACATGATAAAAATAGTAGTTGCAGATTCCCATCCGATTGTCCACAAAGGGATCAAAGCCTATTTTCGTGATTCGACTGAAATTTCGATTGTTGGAAAAGCGCTAACTGCAAGTGAACTCTTTTCATGTCTCGAAAGTAAAATGGTGGATGTCGTTGTGTTAGAAATGGATCTATACAAGTCAGACGGCTTGGCTGTTTTACGTCGAATAAAAGAGGAACAACCTGGCGTTCGTGTTCTCATATTCTCTAATCAACCCGAAGAAGTTTATGCTATTTCATCTCTAAAAGCTGGCGCTTCTGGCTACATCAATAAAAAAGAAGTGCTTAGCACGTTACGGGATGCCATTCTTAAAATTGCATCCGGAGGTGTTTTTATCACAAACGAGCTCGCCCAAAGCATTGCATTTGATGAGTCAACAGGCAGGCCCCGAAGGATGTTCAAAAAACTATCCATGAGAGAGGTTGAAGTGCTCAAAATGTTGTGTGACGGAAAACGGAATAAAGACATTGCATTTGAATTAAAAATCAATGAGAAAACGGTAAGCACATACCGAAGCCGAATTATGAAAAAACTACTTGTTCGTAACCTTGTTGAGCTTGTCCGAAAAGCACAATCCATTCATATCGACTCTTTCTAGAACAGTACGCGATCTAGCCGACCACTAAGACTTTTTTTTAATCCTACGTAAGCGTTTACCTCTTCCAAAATTTCAGCATGTGTTTGCTCTTGATTTTCGGAAGTTTGTGATTGAAGGACGCCTATCTTATCTTGTATCAATAAACAACGAAGATTTAGAATTGTTTGTTGCAACCATTTTCCAATTTCACTTTTCTTGTCCTTTATATAAATGTCTTTTCTTTCCCAGTCATGTAAAACATTGTTTTCGTCTTGCATAATGATACTGCTGACCTGGTGGGCTTGCTCAGGTGTAAGATCTTGAATGAACGTTTCAATTACCAACTTTTTTTGTGAGTTGTATACCAATAGTAATGCATTGTACAGTTCGCGAAAATTTACCGTTGACAACTCCACTTCATCTTGTTGCAAATCGAGATATATTTTTTCATAAACCTTCGCACGAATTTCAGTTGGTTTAAATTCAATCCCACCATCGTCGTTAGGCTGCATAACGACATCCTCAAAAGCAACTTCTTCTTGACCATAAAGCAGAAGTAATGAAATGATATTGCGCTCCAGTTCATAACGTGGATCAACTTTTTGCTTGGGAACATCTACTACTTTCAATCCAGGTTTTTGCCTAGGCTGAGATGCTTTTGATTTGTTTTTTTGAGTCAACTGTGCAAGCGTAGAAAAAAGAACTTCCTCGCTTACATCCATTAAAGAAGAACAGCTCTGGATATATATTTCTCGGCGAATTGCATCAGGAATTATAGCGATACTTTGAATGATTTCGCGAATAGTCTCTGCTTTTCGAATCGGTTCATTTTTACCCTCTTCAGCGAGCAATTTAGCTTTAAATTGAATAAAGTCAATTGCATTTTCTTGCAAGTAATCCTTCACCTGATCAGGATGGTTCCCTCGAACAAAACTATCAGGATCTTCGCCATTAGGGAACGTGCAAATGGCAACATGCATTCCTGCTTCAAGAATGATATCGACACCACGCATAGCTGCACGAAGTCCCGCTGCATCCCCATCAAACAACAAAGTGATGTTGGATGTTAGACGCCGAATCAACCGAACTTGATCAGGAGTCAATGCAGTTCCTGATGAAGAAACAACATTTTGAATACCAGCTTGATGCATCTGTATGACATCAGTATATCCCTCAACGAGATAGCAATTGTCCTGTTTTGCGATATGCTGTTTGGCCTGATAGAGTCCATAAAGAACCTTGCTCTTTTGGTATATCTCACTTTCTGGTGAGTTAATATACTTGGCTGCTTGCTTGTCTAGCTTTAATATGCGGCCTCCAAAACCCATTACGCGTCCGGACATGCTGTGAATCGGAAAAATGACTCGCCCTTTAAAGCGGTCAAACCTTTTATCCTCTTTGGCAATGGTAAGCCCAGTAGAAATCAGATATTCTTCCTTATAACCAGCGTCTATAGCGGCTGTTGTCAGTGCAGACCATTCGGATGGAGAATACCCTAAATGAAAGTTTTCGATCGACGCTGGGGTAAATCCTCTTTCCTGGAAATAAGTCAGTCCAATAGCCTTTCCTTTTTCAGACTCTGTAAGGATTTTAGAAAAGAAAGACTGTGCAAAATCAGTCAAAGCATACAAGCTTTCGCGTGTAGATGCAGCCTCTTTTTGCTCATCAGTTTGTTGTGTTTCTTCAACCTCGATGTTATACTTTTTTGCTAGGAATTTTATTGCTTCAGGGTATGTGAAGTGCTCATGCTCCATAAGAAAAGCAACGACATTTCCTCCTTTACCACTACTAAAATCCTTCCAAATTTGTTTGGCGGGAGAAACCATAAAACTAGGTGTCTTTTCGTTGGAAAAAGGACTGAGACCTTTAAAATTCGAACCCGATTTTTTGAGCTGCACAAAGTCACCAATCACCTCCTCCAGACGAGAAGTTTCAAAAACAAGGTCTATGGTTGATTTACTTATCAAGACTAAATTATTATGATGCCTAAAAATAGAAAAAATACGTGATTAAAACTCACGGTTAATAACATAGGACACCAGCTTTTGCAAACTGTCTTTTGCATCTGACTCAGGAAAGGTGTTTAAAATAAGGTTTGCTTCGTTTTGAAAGGCATGCATCTTCTCGACAGCGTAGTCCAATCCTCCTTTAGATTTGACAAACTCAATGATTTCATTCACTTTCTTTCTATTGGTGTTATATTTTTTCACATTACGCTTTAGCCATCTACGTTCAGATGACGAGCATGTCTCCATCACGTGAATAAGAGGTAAAGTCATTTTACGTTCTCTGATATCAATTCCTGTTGGCTTTCCGATTCGTCTTTCCCCATAATCAAATAAGTCGTCTTTGATTTGAAATGCCATACCAATTTTCTCGCCAAAGGATCTCATTTTTTCAACATCCACTTCGGAAGCGTTCACCGAACAAGCTCCTAACGCACAACAAGAAGCAATCAATGTGGCTGTCTTTTTGCGAATCACCTCGTAGTAAACTTCCTCGTCAATATCCAAACTTCGTGCTTTTTCGATTTGCAACAACTCGCCCTCGCTCATCTCACGTACCGCAGTAGAGATGATTTCGAGAAAGTCAAAATCCTTGTGATCGATACACAACAGCAATCCTTTTGAGAGAAGATAGTCCCCAACCAAAACCGCAATTTTATTTTTCCACAATGCATTAATCGAAAAGAAGCCGCGGCGTTTGTTACTATCATCTACTACATCATCGTGAACCAGTGTAGCTGTGTGAATCAGTTCAATAACAGAAGCTGCACGATAGGTCCGTTCGTTGGTCGTCCCCAAAAGTTTGGCCGCCAAAAAAACAAACATCGGACGCATTTGCTTTCCTTTCCGGTTGACAATATAATGAGTGATTCGATTGAGTAGCGCAATTTTGGAAGTCATCGCATTTGTAAACCTTCCTTCGAAGCGTTCAAGTTCCTCGCGTATGGGATGTTTAAGCTGCTCTATGACTTTCATAAGGGATATTAAATATACAACTTAGGAAGTAATTGTCAAATAAATCGATACCTCGCATCTTAGCTTTCTTTATTTGCCAGTTGGCCGCAAGCAGCATCAATGTCTTTTCCACGTGATCTACGGACTGTTACAGCTATGCGATGGCGCTCCAATTCTGATGTGTAATTCGATATTGCTTCTGGACTAGCTTGCACAAAGTCATCGTCTCCAATAGCGTTGTATTCAATCAAGTTTACTTTTGAGGGAACTTTCTTGCAATAGGCAACAAGCGCGTCAACATCTTCTTGTTGGTCATTGATTCCAGCCCAAACGACATATTCAAAAGTCACCCGACTTTTGGTTTGAGCATACCAATATTGTAAGGATTCTAAAAGCTTATCTAGTGGAAATTTTTTGGTGAAGGGCATCAATTTGTTTCGAGTTTGCTCAATGGCAGAATGTAAAGAAACGGCTAGTTTAAATTTTGGTTTTTGGTCTGCCATTTCACGAATTATCTTTGTAACTCCTGAAGTGGACACTGTGATTCGTTTTGGGGACATTCCGAGTCCCTCAGGAGAAGTGATTTTTTGAATCGCTGCTATTGTATTTTTATAATTCATTAGAGGCTCACCCATTCCCATGAATACAATATTTGAAAGAGGACGATTGAAATACAGTTGGCTTTGTCTATCAATCACCACGACCTGATCGTAAATTTCATCTGGATTAAGGTTGCGCATACGCTTTAGCTGTGCTGTGGCACAAAAGGTGCAATCCAAACTACAACCCACTTGACTAGACACACAGGCTGTTGAACGGGTTTCAGTAGGGATCAAGACAGACTCCACAAGCAAACCGTCGTGAAGTCGAATGGCATTTTTGACCGTGCCGTCTGTACTACGTTGCAAGTGATCAACAGCAATGTGATTGATTACAAAATTGTCCTGCAATAGTGTTCTATGCTCCTTGGACAGATTGGTCATTACATCAAAATCGTGTGCCCCTTTGCTCCAAAGCCATTCATAGACTTGCTTGCCTTTAAAAGCCGGAGCCGAATGAGAAGTAAAAAAAGAACGTAGTTCATCCAATGATAGAGCACGAACATCTCGACGTGCTAACTCCATCTCTTAGAGAATTAACATCGCGTCACCGTAAGAATAAAAACGGTATTTTTTATCAACTGCCTCTTTGTATGCTTTCTGCACAAACTCATGTCCTGCAAAAGCAGAAACCATCATCAACAGAGTCGATTTTGGTAAATGAAAGTTTGTAATCATACTATCCGCAATGCTAAATTCATGCGGAGGGAAAATAAATTTATGTGTCCAGCCTCGGTAGGTGTTCAAGGTTCTGCTAGAAGATACCGAACTTTCCAACGCTCGCATGGAGGTGGTGCCAATCGCGCAAATGCGTTTTTTGTTTGCCTTGGTGCTATTAACCAAGTCCGCAGCGGTTTGATCTATATGCAACTCTTCTGAGTCCATCTTGTGTTTTGATAAATCCTCGACCTCAACTGGATTAAAGGTTCCAAGACCAACATGTAAAGTGATGTCAGCCATATCAATTCCTTTGATTTCCAATCGCTTGAGAACGTGTTTTGAAAAGTGAAGTCCCGCTGTAGGCGCAGCCACTGCTCCTTCATGTTTCGCATAGATGGTTTGATAGCGTTCACGATCAAAATCTTCTTCTTCACGTTTGATATATTTAGGAAGTGGTGTTAGTCCCATTTCGTGTAGTTTCTCGCGAAACGCATCATAGGGGCCATCATATAAAAATCGCAATGTACGGCCACGGGAAGTGGTGTTATCAATGACTTCAGCAACCAGGTCTTCACCGCCACCAAAATAGAGTTTGTTTCCTATACGAATTTTTCGTGCCGGATCAACAAGGACATCCCATAAACGTTGTGACTGATTGAGTTCACGCAATAAAAAAACTTCAATTTTAGCTCCTGTTTTTTCTTTATTCCCAATTAATCGTGCAGGAAATACTTTGGTGTTATTTCGCACCATAATATCCCCTTCATCAAAATAATCAACAATATCTCTAAAATATTTGTGCTCAATGGTTTCAGTTTCTCTATGAAGCACCATTAGCTTTGATTCATCTCGTTGATCAGCAGGATACTCTGCCATTAAATCTTGGGGTAACTCAAAATTGAAGTGTGATAGTTTCATTACGTATATTAAGGCGGCAAATATACTATCTGAAGGGGGGGGTTGTCAAGTAATCAGGCATATTTTTCACATCATGATCCTATTAAAAAACCAATCTCTTCTAAATCATCCCAAAATCCTGGGTATGATTTAGAAACAACATCAGCATCATTGATCACTATCGGAACCAACAAAGCCAAAGGAGCAAAAGCCATCGCCATGCGGTGGTCATGATAGGTGTCGATCGCAACATTTGGCACTATATTCGATTTTCGTTTGTGTAAATGCAAACTCTTTTCTGTGATTTCGATGGACGCGCCCAACTTGGTCAATTCGTTTTGCAAGGCAACCAAACGATCTGTTTCTTTGATTTTTAGGGTGTGAAGCCCCGTGAGATCGCATGCGATTCCCAATCCAAAACATGTTACTGCTATGGTCTGAGCAGTATCAGGCGCATCGGAAAGATCCAAACGCAACGAGGGCGTAACCGATCCCCCACCCTGCAAACTCAGCGTGTTCTCTTCAATAGACGAATGCACTCCTAATTGTTGGTAAACCTCCATCAAAATACTGTCTCCCTGCAAGCTGTCTGATTTGTAGGTCGATAAATTGATCTTTGCTTTTTGCGCCAATGCCGCGACACTAAAATAGTACGAGGCTGAACTCCAGTCAGACTCAACATGATGTGTTGTTTTGGCAATATTCTGTTGTGGAAACACTTGAATTTGTTGTCCAGAAAAAACTGCCCGAACACCTATTTTACGTAAAAGAGAACAAGTCATTTCGATATAAGGAACAGACGTAGTCTTACCCTCCAGTGTAAGCGTTAGTCCTTCAGGCAAACTCGGCGCAATCAACATTAATGCAGTGATGTATTGACTGCTGATGTTGGCAGAAATACGCACTTCGCTTTTTGTCAGTGCATTGCCTTTGATTTGCAAAGGAGGATAGCCCTCATTTTTGACATAACTAATGTCAGCTCCTAGTTGGCGCAATG
>JABHGH010000084.1 GCA_018672145.1 Flavobacteriaceae bacterium | reverse complement strand
TCGACAATCTCCACCGTTGCTGGCATCACACGTTCGGGGTCTACCAACGATTCAAGACGCTCAAGTCGAGGGTCTGGCACATTGACGACTCCAATGTTTGGCTCAATAGTACAAAATGGAAAATTGGCACTTTGCGCTTTGGCATTCGATAGGCAATTAAAAAGCGTTGATTTACCAACGTTGGGAAGTCCGACGATTCCTGCTTTCATAAAAATATTTCGGTAAATATACAATCAGCAATACTATTTGTTTTATAAATTCCTCTATATTTGGAAAACCCTCATTTTAAATAAAAATTTATGTTACGGATAATCACAATACTTTTCTTTGTTTCAATATTTTCATCTCACGCTCAAGTTCAAATCAATGGACATGTACAAGATGAATACGGTCAACCCATTATTGGTGTAAATATTATAGAAAAAGACACGTCAAATGGCACGTTAACCGATTTTTATGGCAACTACACTCTTGAAGTGCCTAAGAATTCTACGCTCATTTTCAGCTATGTCGGATATGCTTCGAAAGAAGTTTTGGTAGACTCCCAGTCAGAGATTAATGTTACGCTTGTGGAAGGAGAACAACTAGATGAAATTGTCATCACTGGCTCGAGGACCGGTGGAAGAACATCGGCCGACAGTCCCGTTCCCGTTGATGTCATTAACGTTTCAGGAATAGCTTCAAGTACTGGTAAGGTGGAGGCTACTGATATACTACAATATGCTGCACCTTCATTTAATGCCACAAAGCAATCTGGATCCGATGGTGCAGACCATATCGTACCTGCTTCGCTTAGGGGGCTTGGGCCAGATCAAACGCTGGTACTAATCAATGGTAAAAGAAGACATCAATCTTCTCTGGTGAATGTGTTTGGTACACGTGGTCGAGGAAACTCAGGAACGGACTTAAATGCCATACCGACTACAGCCATTAAAAAAATTGAAGTCCTACGAGATGGAGCATCCGCACAATATGGTTCTGATGCAATTGCTGGTATCATCAACATCATTTTGAATGACAACACAGATGAGTTCTCTTTTGGCGTTACTTATGGCGCATATAGCACTGCCATTGGTGAGGGCTGGGAAGCTAAATCAGGTGAAACACTTTACAATGTCGAAGGCAAAAACAGACTTGACGGCAATGACAAAAGCATGGATGGCGAAACGCTAAAAATCCAATCAAATTATGGTGTGTCCCTTAACGACAAAGGTGGTTTTGTCAATTTTACAACAGAACTAGTTTCAAAAAACAACACACTTAGACCTGGATTTTCTTGGAGAAAAGGATACGGAAGTGCTGGCGTGGAAAGTTTTAATTTTATGATCAATGCTTCCTTACCTATCAATGACCGTACTGAGATGTATGCCTTTGGTGGAAGAAGCAATAGAGACACTAACGCCTATGCGTTTTCAAGAAGCAGCTTAGCAGATGGTGATAACAGATCAGTTCCTAGTTTGTATCCCAATGGTTTTACACCCAGAATTACTTCAGTGATCGACGATAATTCAATTTCTGCCGGAATCTTTCATGAATATGAAAGCGGATGGAAATTAGATTTTAGTCACAGTTATGGAAAAAACAATTTTCATTACTACACAAAAGACTCAAACAATGCATCTCTTCAAGACGCTTCCCCTACAGACTTTGATGCAGGTGGTCATTTTCTTTCCCAGCATGTTACCAATTTGGATTTGAACAAAGTTTTTGATGACGTTGCTTCAGGATTAAATTTGGCGTTTGGGATTGAGTATCGAAAAGAGAACTTTGAAATTTTTGCTGGAGAGGAAGCTTCTTATGGAATCTATGATGCAGAAGGAAACTTGATCAATAATCCTGCGATTCAAAATGTTGCTGTTGATGCAAACGGAGACATTTTAGATGGTGGTTCGCAGGGATTTCCAGGATACAGCCCATACAATAAAGTGAATCGATATCGTAATAACTTTAGTGTTTATGCAGATGGAGAAATCAATCTGAGTGAAAACTTTTTAGTTGCAACAGCATTTCGCTTCGAAAACTACAGTGACTTTGGCAAAACGCTCAATGGAAAGTTAGCGGTGCGTTATAAGCTTAGTGACCACCTCAACCTGAGAGGGTCTGTTTCTACAGGGTTTAGAGCACCCTCTTTGGCACAGATTTATTATAATTTGGTATTCAACAATATCGTTGCTGGGGCATCGGTACCCTCTTTACTTTCGGCCAATAATAGCACCGTTACAAGAGCATTTGGAATTGGACAACTCAATGAAGAAAAAGCAAATAATGCTAGTGTGGGTATTACTTACAAAAAAAATGCTTTTACAGCAACCATTGACACTTACTCAATATCTGTTGATGACCGAATTATACTTACCGACAATTTTAATGATCAAAACATTTTAGGCCCATTAAATGTTGACGCAGCTCAGTTTTTTGCCAACGGCGTTGATACAAAAACCAGTGGGGTTGACATTGTCTTGGGGTATAATTTCAATGTAGGCGATGACCTTAACATAAACACGACTTTAGTTGGGAACCTAAATACTTTAGAAATTAAAAATATAAATCACGGAGACCTCAATGAGTTTACTTTTTTCGGACCTTTTTCTCAGGCCTACCTAGAGGCTGCTTCTCCTAATCAAAAATTTGGATTAAACCTTAATTTAAAAAGTAAAAAGTTCTTTGCTAATTTGTCAGTGACACATTTTAGCGAAGTCATTTTACAAGATTTTCAATGGGTCGATAGTCCTGCTACAACAGAAGCAGAGGCCCAAGCTTTATATGATGTTGCTACAGACACCTATGAGGCCGCCCAAATTGTGGATATTAGTGTTGGGTACAAATTGAACAAAAACTTGCAATGGTTGATTGGTTCGAATAATTTATTGAATGCTTATCCAACATCTCAATTTGATGGGTGGACTGACCAAGGTGGACTTGCAGATTCTGTTCAAATGGGGTCTGATGGTCGATATATATTTTCTAGTCTGAATTTCAGTTTTTAAAAAAACTTTAATCGATTTAAAAAAAGTTGTGATTTTATCACAACTTTTTTTTTATTCTTCTGGGTGCATAAAACGTTGTTTGCCCAACAGTACTTCTTCCGTCTCTTCGTGATCTTCATCGGGCACACAACAATCTACAGGACAAACGGCAGCACACTGTGGCTCATCGTGAAAACCCTTACACTCTGTGCACTTATCGGGAGCGATAAAATATACCTCATCTGAAATAGGCTCTTGTGCTTCATGAGCATTTACTGCTTTTCCGTTGGGCAACACTACATCTCCTGACAGACTGGTCCCCTCTGCATATGTCCAGTCGAAAGCACCTTCAAATATGGCTGTGTTTGGACATTCGGGCTCACATGCCCCGCAATTGATACATTCGTCTGTGATAATGATTGCCATTCTATAAATTGATTTATTTTTGCAAAAGTAAGTGCTACCATGAACAACAACAAATCTATGAGTGGATTTCAAGACGCTATTTTTGCGCTTGATGCTTTGGGTTCGCAACTGACCAATTATATAAGTCACCTAAACACCACAACAAAAACACATTCCCTTCTTGCGGATGCCGTGAAACTTGCACCAATTCACAACGCTTGGTTTACGAAAGAACATTGTGAAGCAGCTTTGCGAGACTGGGGTCAACTCCTGCAAAAGGACAATCTTACCTCTTGGCTTTCTGGCTACCCAGACCCCACAGAGACCGAACAAGTCGTGGGGTTGGTCTTAGCTGGCAACCTACCATTGGTTGGGCTTCATGATGTATTATCGGTTTTAATTAGTGGTCATAAGGCCAAAATTAAAATGTCGTCTAAAGACAATATACTCCTTCCTGCTTTGCTGGATATTCTTTTTGACATCTATCCCCATTGGGCGTCTCGTGTATCCTTGATTTCCGATCAACTTGGAAGCGTGGATAAAGTAATTGCAACGGGGAGTAACAACAGCAGTCGATATTTTTCCTATTACTTTTCTGACAAACCACATATCATTCGACGCAATCGCAATAGTGTTGCTGTTTTGGACGGAAAAGAAACAGCTGACCAATTACAAGGACTCTCAAATGATATTTGTCGTTACTTTGGATTGGGATGCAGAAGCGTATCCAAGCTTTGGGTGCCACGTGGGTATGATTTTGACATTTTGTTTGGTGCGCTATACCAGCATCGCTCAATGATTAACCACAACGCATACGCAAACAATTATGACTATAACAAGGCTATATTCTTGATGAATCAAGAGCCGTTACTCGATAATGGTTTTGTGATTCTAAAGGAGGACGATCAACTTTCTTCGCCAATCGCTTGCTTGTATTACAGCTATTATGACAAGCACTCGGAAGTTGAAAAAGCCATAGAATCACAACAAGAAAACATACAGTGTGTTGTCACCAACAGCAAAGTCGAAAATGCCGTTGCCATGGGTCAAGCGCAATCACCAAAGTTGGACGACTATGCAGACAACGTAGACACCCTTGCCTTTTTGTTGAAAAATTAACTAAAAAATTAACGCTAAAGTAAAGAGAAGCGACTACCTTTTTGTTTCTTTGCACAGAATTTTCAGCTATGAAAAAACATAATTTCAGCGCAGGACCTTGCATATTACCAGATAGCGTAATGCAAAAGGCTGCACATGCCGTTCAAGAGTTGGACGGTTCCGGATTATCACTCATCGAAATCTCTCACCGTAGTCCCGCTTTTATTGAGATCATGGACAAGGCATGTGCTTCGGCTTTGGACTTGCTTGGTTTGACTGGAAAAGGATACAAAGCACTCTTTTTACAGGGCGGTGCCAGTATGCAATTCCTTGCCACAGCATACAACTTGTTGGAAAACAAAGGTGCTTATCTCAATACAGGAACTTGGGCCACTAAAGCGATTAAAGAAGCGAAACTCTTGGGTGAAGTTGTAGAAGTTGGTTCATCGGCTGATGCCAATTTTAACTACATACCAAAAAACATTGAGGTTCCAGCAGATGCTGATTACCTCCATATCACGACCAACAATACCATTTTTGGAACACAAATCAAAACGCTACCAGAAAGCGATGCGGTACTGGTAAGTGACTCGAGTTCCGATATTTTTTCTCGTCAACTTGATTTCTCAAAATTTGGAATCATCTACGCAGGTGCGCAAAAAAATATGGGCCCAGCAGGCACAACTTTGGTCATTGTCAAAGAAGATGTTTTGGGCAAGGTGACACATAAAATACCATCGATGCTAGACTATAGCATTCATGCCTCAAAAGACAGTATGTTTAACACACCTCCTGTTTTTGCGGTCTATACTTCTATGCTCACTCTTGAATGGTTAACAAATCTGGGGGGGATATCTGCTATTGAAGAAAAAAACAATGCCAAAGCAGCATTGATGTATGGTGAGATCGATCGAAATCCATTGTTCAAAGGGTTTGCAGCTATGGAGGACCGCAGCACGATGAATGCCACATTCACTTTAGAAGAAGCAAGTCTCAAAGAAAAGTTTGACAGCATGTGCGCAGATGCATTGATCAACGGAATCAATGGTCACCGCTCTGTCGGGGGATACCGCGCATCCATGTACAATGCTTTACCTCAAGAATCGGTGCAGGTACTTGTCGATGTGATGAAAGAATTAGAACGAATAGCTTAAAAAAATTATGGGAAAAATACTCGCAAATGACGGCATATCTAACTCTGGTGTTGAAGCATTAGAAGCAATGGGATATGAAGTGAGCACCACAAACGTGGCGCAAGAACAATTGGAAAACCACATTAATGAAAATAAAATCAACGTGTTGTTGGTGCGTAGTGCAACCACAGTCCGTAAGGCATTAATTGATGCTTGTCCAGGTTTAAAAATCATTGGGCGCGGTGGCGTTGGAATGGACAATATCGATGTAGAGTATGCACGCAAAAAAGGATTGCATGTCATCAATACTCCTGCTGCATCCTCATCCTCTGTTGCCGAATTGGTGTTTGCACATCTATATGGTGGCGTTCGTTTTCTTTATGATGCCAACCGTCAAATGCCCTTGGAAGGTGAAACCAAGTTTAAGATGCTAAAGAAAAATTATGCTGGCGGTTCTGAACTCCGTGGAAAGACCATGGGAGTCATTGGTTTTGGACGTATTGGACAAGAGACTGCTAAGATTGCGCTTGGTGTCGGCATGAATGTCGTTGCGCATGACCCATTTATGGACAAGGCAGAGGTCAAGGTGGTATTGGGTAACGGAGCTGAGGTTGATGTTCCCGTTGAGATGAACAGTTTCGAGGCTGTACTGAAAGAGGCAGATTTTATCAGTTTACACGTTCCTGCACAGGACAAGCCTGTGATTGGAAAAAAGGAAATGGGTATGATGAAAAAAGGCGCTGGACTTATCAATGCCGCTCGTGGTGGCGTTGTCGATGAAGTCGCATTGCTTGATGCTCTTGAAAGTGGTCAGTTGAGTTTTGCTGGTTTGGACACGTTTGACAACGAACCTGTCCCTGCTATGCAAGTCCTGATGCATCCAAAGATATCCCTCACACCACACATCGGAGCAGCAACCAAAGAAGCACAAGACCGCATTGGGACGGAGCTTGCGCAACAGATTCATTCCATTTTGCGTTAACCCATGAAAAAGCTTAAGCAGCGTTGGGGCATTCGCTCTAATTTTCATTTGATAATCATTTTCGTTGTCTTTGGGATAACAGGAAGTGTGTCTGCTATGCTTGCCGAACCACTCACCCATTGGTTGGGACTCACTCCTGAAAACACTTCCCTTTGGTTATATTGGCCATTTCGGATACTTGTGATCTTTCCAATTTATCAAGTCATACTGGTTTTATGTGGCACATTATTTGGTGAATTCCAGTTTTTTTGGAACTTTGAAAAAAAAATGCTGTCGCGTATGGGACTCCATCTCGATAAAACCACAAAAAAAAAGTAGCTTGATCTTTATTCGTTTTTTTCTTGCTCTCACTATTTTTTTACCAAGTTTGTTTGTCTATGCCCATGAACTTGCAAATCATGACCACATAGAATGTGAAGAAACCAAAATTCACTTTCACCAAACCGAAGAGCCCTGTTCCGCCGATGATTTTGTTTTACAAAACAATTT
>JABHGH010000032.1 GCA_018672145.1 Flavobacteriaceae bacterium | reverse complement strand
CCTGACAATACCGCCAGCGACGCGGAACTCGAGGGCTTGACTTGCCAGCGGCAAATATTACAAAAGAAGGATCCAAGTACGACGGTATGGAGCGGATGAGGGGCGGAGTGCTCGCTCGGACTAAACCCTCCCGGAGGTCGCAAACATGACGATAACCAATACCAACACAGCTACGAATCCAGTTATCGCGGTTGCATATCCAAAATTGAATTCATCTTTCTTAGTAGTTGTCATTCGACCAATTAATTCAAACTGCTCCGGTTTGTGCTTATCCAAAAAAGTAATAGGTACACCATAACCCCTTGGTAGCCCATCGGAATTTCTTTGGTTTTGTCCACGAATATGGCATCGTAGTTGTCGTATGTAGGATATGCTTCTGGGGTATAGGTTTTGTATAAAATGAGGTTTTGGTAACAGGTGGTGATGAGTTTTTTAAGCCCTAAATCCTCAAAATTATAAGAGAAGTAATGAAAAAAATTGCTCATGCGAGGATCATCGCAATTGCAATAGACTACCTTGTTTTTAAAGTGGTGGCGGTAGTGTTTTAGCTCGTTTTCTATATCTGCGAGTTGGGTATAGAACTCGTCTTTTTTGGCGTTTTTAGCTGCATGCAAGTTTCGGGCCGTTTGGGTTGCCATTGAATTTGGGATTAAATGTGCCAAAGCACAGGTTAAATAAACCCCAAAATATGCTGTTAAAATTGGTGAAGGGTAGGTATGCTCGTTTTAACCGCCGAAATGGGGATTTCGAGTGCCAAGGTAATAAAAAATGTCTAACTAACCTTAGACAAAACACCCGGCACCAACAATTGCAACTGGTCTTGCAGACGGGTGATCACCAAGCTCATCATCCGTTTGTTGAGCTGAGAAGAGTTTTGGGTGTAGATATAGTATTCTTCTACTGTAAACTGCCCAATAATCATCCCTTTGAGGGCATTGCGAAACTTTTGATCTTTATGTACCGCATTTTCGATATAAGCCAGTTGCTTGTCAGTTGGAATGTCAAAAAATACACCCTTGTGTTTTGTAGCATAATTGACAAAAGTGGCAAGGAGTAAGGGTTTTTGCAGTTTTAACACTGGACGTAGGGTCTCGTTTTGAAAACGCTCCTCATCTGACATGGAGTCAAAGGTTTGGTGTTTTTTGATTTGAGGACGAATGCGCAGCAAGTCATTGTGTCGGTCATTCATCGTTTTGGCTTTTTATAAAATTACGACAGCAGTACACTCATCAAACGACTAGAGGATGTCGTTCGTTAACAAAGTTTTTAACAATCAAAATCCAAGAGCAGTATTGTCGCCTCGTGGGTCTGCACCGCCTTCCAAACGACCATCGGGAAGGATAAGGATGCAATCCATACGACCCAATTTATCGGTTGGCGTAATACTGTGACCCATCGCTTGCAGTTGATCTATTGTAGGCTGGGGGAGTGCATTGGTTTCCACACGGATTTCATCGGGATACCATTGATGATGAACTTTTTTCGCATTGACAGCCTCTTGCATCCCCATACCAAAATCAATAACATTGAGTAGGGTTTGGTACACACTGGTGATAATGGTTGAGCCGCCAGGTGTTCCCACTACCATTTTTAACTTACCGTTTTTGGTTACGATGGTTGGGGTCATCGAGCTCAGCATACGTTTATGGGGAGCAATCGCATTGGCGTCTCCACCAATTAGTCCAAACTGATTTGGCACGCCAGGTTTACTGCTAAAATCATCCATTTCGTTGTTTAGAAAAAACCCAGCGCCCTCGACGAGCACTTTACTGCCAAACGAACTGTTGAGCGTTGTAGTGATTGACACCGCATTTCCATTGGGATCAACAACAGAGAGGTGTGTGGTTTCTTGACTTTCAATAGGAGGGATCGTACCTGCCGAAACAGTAGAGGATGGTGTGGCTTTTTTCATCGAAATGTCGGCAAACCGTTGATGATTGTAGGTCGAATCAAGAAGTTGGTCCACAGGCACCTCGACAAAGTCTGGGTCACCAACATAGGTTGCACGATCTGCATAAACACGTCGTTCAAGTTCAGACATCAAATGAACCGTTTCTGACACATTGTGACCCCAATCTGCAATGGGATGCATTTCTGTTCCTTGCAGCAGTTGGAGTAGGGCTATACCTCCGCTAGAGGGAGGCGGCATGCTGATGATTTTATGATTTCGATAGGTGCCTGCGATCGGTGTGCGCCAAACACTTTTGTAGTTTGCCAGATCATCATGAGAGATCAGTCCTTTTCCTTTTTGCATTTCAGCAACAAGCTGATCGGCAACTTTCCCTTGGTAAAACCCATTACGACCTTCATCACGAATCCGTACTAGGGTCTCTGCGAGTTCGGGTTGAAGAATACGATCACCTTTTTCCCAAGGGCTTTTCTGAAGGTAGGGGATTGGCCAATCGTTGTGTTCACGAAAATCTTCTTGCGTAGTGTTAATGATTTTTGCACCTAAAAAAGTAAGTTCATATCCGTTTTTTGCCAAATCAATTGCAGGCTGAATCAAGGATTCCATAGACTTTGACCCAAAGCGCTTGTGCAAAGAAAACATTCCATCAACAGCACCCGGAACGCCGCTAGACATCCGACCGTGGGTGCTCCATCGTTTGTTGTTAAGGTCTCCGTTCTCATCGAGATACATGCGTTTGGTCGCCAAAGAGGGTGCCGTTTCTCTAAAGTCTAAGGCACTCGATGAACCATCATGCATACGGATGACAGCAAACCCACCACCTCCAATATTCCCCGCTTGGGGATAAACGACCGCCAGTGCAAAATGAACGGCAATGGCAGCGTCAATAGCATTTCCTCCGTCCTGCATCACAGAAACACCAATCGCTGAAGCTAAAGGATGGGCGGAAGAAACCATCGCATGGTCTGTTGTTGTCCCTAATACCTTTTGATTTGGCTGATGAAAATCGCACGCAGAACACAAAAGAAAAATCAAACTAATATTGAAGAATAATCGCATGGAGCACGTGGTCTTTTTTACATTTGATAGCAATCGATCAGCAAAGAATGAGATCCAATCGCTTAATGTTTTTTGAATTAAATTCAATAAAAGCATAATTTTAATATAGAATTATTAAAGATTTAGTGACTATTATTCACAAATTTTTAAAATATTTGTTAAACAATAAAAACAACTAAAATGAAATTAAAATTAAGCTTTTTCTTGCTTTTTGCAAGCCTTGCGCTTGTCGCACAGAAGAAAAAAAACGGTAGCATCTTCATCGACCATCCAGCAATTGATGTGATTCATTCATTGCATGATGCCATGAACGCAAACGATTCGTTGGCGTTAGACAAAATCCTTTCTGACAATTTTAAATTGGTTGGGGGAGAATCAATGGATCCAGATGCAGAACCACAAACCAAAGCTGAGTTTATTGAAACGGTAGCCAATCTACACTCAAATTCGAGGTATTTTTCTGTTAAGCATACAGACAATGGATATCCTGATGCTGTTGAGTATAGTGACGATGCGTTTGGGAATGGAACTTGGGTCTATAGCTGGGAATACTGGACAGCAGTCGGTGCGACTACGGGCATTGATTATTCACAACCAAGACATGCACAATATGTCGTGAACAAGAAAAATGAAATTGCATACGCTCGCGTGTACTTCAACCAGTTCCCATATTCAGAGACCTGGAAGAGTCAAAACGAAATGTCAGATGGACGTATTTATTCTCACCACGGAAACATCAATACAGTTCGTAAGTTTATCAAAGCGCTTCAGTTCGATGATGATGAAAATCTCTTTGTTGATTTTGACGAAAACGTACGAATCGATGGATTGTTTAATGAATGGGACAATGATCCATTATCGTTAGACGATTTTAAAGCTGGTATTAAAGACTTTAAATCAAACTACACGATTGTAAGCATGAACAATGTTTGGATCAAATTCTTTGAGTTTGAGGCACAACGTGACTACGTACAGTCTTGGTGGCGTGTTGGCGTTATTCGTAAAAGCGACAACAAAGAACTTGTATTTCCCATCATGTTTAATCATTCATTTAATGACGACGGCAAAATTGTTCGTCACTTTGAAGCATGGAATCCTGAAATGTTATAATACTTTTTAAAACACCACTTCATTGTGGTGTTTTTTTTTCTTCCTATAACACTATAATATATATTATGTAAAATAATAGTTTTATCCTTCGTGCTTATGATTGTTAGTAATTTAGGATGACATACACCTCCCCATTTTTTATATATGTAAAGTGACCACTATTACTTTATTATGCGAATCGTTTATCGAGTACTAATGATTCGATTTTCTTTGCGGATTATCCTGTAATAACAGAAAATGATCTCAATCTAATCCTTCTAGAGTTTGATTTGTTGAATAATTCCTTGCATAGAATAGAATATCTCCACTACATTTGTTATAAATCAAAGTATATACCCACTAATTGTTTTAAAACAAACGATATGCGTATTGGAATACCTACAGAAATCAAAAACAATGAATTCCGAGTTGGGATG
>JABHGH010000068.1 GCA_018672145.1 Flavobacteriaceae bacterium | reverse complement strand
TTATATGATCGAAAAAAACAATAAACTTTTTGGACTTTTGGGAAAGAACATTGGATACTCCTTTTCCAGAACATACTTTTCAGAGAAGTTTGAGAAAGAAAACTCTGATCACAAATATGTGAATTTTGATCTGGAGAGCCTGACTGAATTTCCAAAGTTACTCCAACGAAAAAATCTTGCAGGAATTAACGTTACCATCCCCTACAAACAAGATGTTATTCCATTTTTAGATAAACTAGACCCTACAGCCGAAAAGATTGGGGCTGTAAACACCATCGTTTTTAAAGGGACTCAACGAATTGGCTACAATACTGACTGCATTGGGTTTCAAAATACACTTGAAAAATATTTAAAACCCCATCACAACAAAGCACTCGTACTTGGAACAGGTGGAGCTTCAAAGGCCGTATGTTATGTTTTAGATCACCTAAACATCGAGTATGTAATGATTTCAAGACAAGCTGGAGTTGGAAAAAAATCGTATGAACAATTGACGGACAATGACTATGCCGAGCACTCCCTCATTATCAACTGCACACCTCTAGGCACTTACCCAAAAGTCAATGAATCGCCCACGATAAACTATGAAAGAATTGGCAAGAATCATCTTTTTTATGATTTGATATACAACCCCGAAATAACAGAGTTCATGAGATTGGGAAAGCAAAAAGGAGCGACCACTGTCAACGGTCTGCAAATGCTTGTCGGACAAGCAGAAGCTTCCTGGTTACTATGGAATCAAGAAAAATAAAAAAATCAAATTCCAAAGATTTACTATCTTGTGAATGCCTAACGAGAACCTATCATGCAAGAAATGAATAACGCCAATTTGCCAGAGGCAAATGAAGACAATGTGGATTCAACAATCCCTGATAAAGATAAAGAATCAGTAGAAAACGAGAACGAAACTACTGAAACTTCAACTGACGTTGTGGTAAAATCTGAGGATCCAAAAGAGACTGACAAAGCCGATCAAATAGACACAGAGCTAGAGAATGAAACGGACGAAGAAAGCCATGAAAACCATGACGAAGAACTTGATGAAAACTTCGATAATCTCCCTCTAGATGAATTGATCAAGATTTTGGACAAAAAGGTTTCTACCAATAAAATACAACACCTCAAAAGCGCAGTAGATGCTCTTTCAAAAAATATTGAAAAACACATAACAAATATACTTGAAGAGAGAAAAAATGAATTCATTTCATCTGGTGGAGCTCCTGAAGACTTCCATGTGAGATTACCGCAGAAAGAAACCTACGATCAAATTATCCGCAGGTATAAATCTGAAAAAGCAAAATATTATCAAGACTTAGACAAATCTTTTAAAAGAAATCTAGCCACTAGAAAAGATCTCATAGAGGAGTTAAAGGGACTGATCGGCATTGACCAACCCATTTCTAAAACATATAAACAATTTAAAGATTTACAAAAGCGATGGAGAGAAACGGGTCATGTCCCTCGTGCTGAAGCAAACAATATATGGAAAACCTACCATCATCATGTGGGGATTTTTTATGATTTCTTGCACCTCAATCGTGAGTTTAGGGAACTCGACTACAAATACAACTATGATAAAAAAATAAAAATCATTGAGAAGGCAGAAGCTTTGGGTAAAATGGATAATGTCCAAAAAGCTTTTCGGAACCTTCAAGAGCTTCACAAGCATTGGAAAGATGAGATGGGGCCAATTGCAAAAGAGCATGGTGAAACGCTTTGGGTTCGGTTTAGTGAAGCAACAAAAGTAATTCATGAAAAACGGCAATTTTTTCAAAAAAATCAAATGGCGTTTTTTGAAGCCAACTACGATAAGAAGAAGATTATTATTGCGCAAATGCATGATCTCTGTGAAATCGAAGTTCGCACGCACAACGAAATGCAAAAACAAATTCGTGATATGGAAGGACTACGCACTTCTTTCTTCGAATGTGGTCATGTAATTAATAGTAAAAATGCTGAAATATGGTCTGCTTTCAAAGGAGTCATGCGATCATTCAGCAGAAAAAGAAATGCATTTTATAAGACACTAAAAAAAGAGTATTCCGAAAATCTTCAAAAACGCATGGATCTTATCGAACAGGCGGAAACGTATCTTGAAACTGAAGATTTTGCAAATACCACACCTAAAGTCATTGCGTTACAAAAACAATGGAAAAAAATTGGACCTATTTCCCGCAAGCAAAATGAAAAAGTTTGGAAAATTTTTCAAAAAGCTTGTAACAATTACTTTAATCGCCTCGATTCTAAAAACAATCAGGCATCTGCAAAAGAGCAAGAAACTTTTGATGCAAAAAATGAATTGCTAGCCCAAATCAAAAAAACGAAAGAATTTGATCGTTCAACAATCGATCAATGGATAGAAAGTTGGATCGCCCTGGGATCTGTTGAACAGAAAAAAAACAAGATCAATGTAGCTTTCCTTACTGCTATTGAAGCTTCTCTTCAAAAAATTGGTATTGACAATGAGACGGTAGCATCCGAAAGATATCGGTTAAAACTCAAGTTAATGTCCGGCGAAACAGACCTCATTCGCAAAGAACGTTCAATCTTGCAAAAACGATTAGAAAAAGCCAAGCAAGAATACATTCAATTGCAAACCAATATGGAGTTTTTCAGCAGAAGTTCTTCAGAAAACCCATTGGTCAACAAAGTTGCCAAGGACATTGAAAAGCAAAAAAGAATTATCGACGAATTGGAAAAAAAGAAAGCGTTTTTCAGAAATCTTTAGTCTTTCTTTTCCGATTTTACTTGCTGCCACAAGTCTTCCCACTCGGCAAGGCTAAGGTCATTGGTCTTCTTGTTTTGGGCTGATAGTTTTTCTTCCATTCGCATAAAACGATTTCTGAATTTTATATTGGTTCTTGCCAGTGCATCGTCTGGATTAATATCCATAAACCTTGCGTAGTTTACGAGCGAAAAAAGTAAGTCTCCAAATTCTGATTCCATCGACGATGCGTCCTTTTTATCAACTTCGTCATAGAATTCCTGTAACTCCTCTTCAATTTTTGCGACCACTCCTCCGGCGTCTTTCCAATCAAATCCAACGCCAGCAGCTTTTTCTTGCATCCGATAGGCCTTAACAAGAGATGGCAAAGTATCCGGGACTCCACTGAGTACTCCTTTATTGCCTTCTTTAAGTTTGATTTGCTCCCAATTTTGCTTGACATCATCGTCATTTTCTACTTCGACATCTCCGTACACATGAGGATGGCGTTGAATCAACTTATTCGAAATGCTGTTGGCAACATCTCCGATATCAAAAGAAGATTGTTCACTTCCAATTTTAGCATAAAAAACAATGTGTAGCAAAAGGTCGCCGAGCTCTTTTTTAATTTCATCATGTTCCCCTTCAAGTAAAGCTTCACTCAACTCGTAAGTCTCTTCAATTGTGAGGTGTCGCAAGCTTTCGAAAGTTTGCTTACGATCCCATGGGCATTCTTGACGTAGTTCATCCATAATCGTCAAAAGACGATCAATAGATTGTAATTGTTCCTTGCGACTGGCCATTAAAATTTTGATTTATTCTTTACGGGAAATTGCATTGGGTAATCAACTTTTATGTTTCCTTTTTCAATTTGGGAGAGTTTTGACTTTAAAACCTTCTTTTTAAACGAACTAAGTTTGTCTGTAAACAACTTTCCTTCGATGTGATCATATTCGTGTTGCACAACTCTGGAAGCAAGTCCGTTGAGATGAATTTCATGACGATTAAAATTGGCATCATAATACGTCATTGTGATTTTGTCCTCTCGCAAAACCTCTCCACGAATGTTTGGAATACTCAAACAGCCTTCATTAAAATCAATCATTTCGCCATGATAGTCTGTAATTTCTGGGTTGATAAATACTTTTTTAAAATTTTTTATTGCTTCTTTTTCGTTATCATCAAGATCAGGATTATCCGCAAACGGACTGGCATCTACAATAAAAAGCCGTATTGCCAAGCCAATCTGAGGGGCAGCTAACCCCACTCCATGTGCATTGTACATGGTTTCCCACATGCTATCAAGTAACCGTGTTAAATCAGGGTAGTTTGCATTAATTTCGTCGGTTTTTTTTCGTAATACTGGGTGACCGTAAGCGAGGATGGGTAGTGTCATGATGTTTTGGCTTGTTGGTGCGTTATAAATGACTGAAGCAAAAGCGTTGCACTTACCTTATCAATCAGCGATTTGTTTTGACGCACTTGTTTTTTTGTAGAAACTCGTGAAATTTCATGAGAAGCGATTTTGGATGTGAATCGCTCATCGTAAGTATAATGCTGCACCAATGGAAATGTAAGCTTACACTTATCAACGAATTGAGAAACTTCGTTGGCAATACTAGAAGGCTCATTATGAAGTCGTTTTGGGAGACCAACAACGATCCCATCGACAGATTCATGGCGCATATATTGTGAGAGATAATCGATGAGGTTGGATGTGGATACCGTATCATGAGGGAAAGCGAAAACCTGACCTTCATCAGAAACCGCAATTCCACTTCGCTTACTCCCGTAATCAATAGCTATCAAACGACCCATGGTTGCAAAAATACACTTATTGTATAGAATTTGTGAACTGCTCTTTTTTTTACCAAAATGAAGTTATCTTTGAAAAAAAATTGCGCAATGAATCAACTCCAAAAAACAATAGAGACCGCTTGGGATAACCGTACATTGTTAGAAGACCCCAACGTACAAGAGTCCATACGATCTGTCATCAATCAACTTGATCAAGGTGACCTTCGGGTTGCTGAGCCAACACAAGATGGGTGGCAAGTGAATGAATGGGTGAAAAAAGCCGTAGTGCTTTACTTTCCCATTCAAGGAATGGAAACCCTGTCGGCAGGTCCTTTAGAATTTCATGATAAAATACCACTAAAAACAGGCTATAAAGAGAAAGGAATACGTGTAGTCCCTCATGCAGTAGCCCGTCATGGCGCCTATATCTCTTCAGGAACTATACTCATGCCGAGCTATGTCAATATTGGAGCTTACGTCGATCACGGAACCATGGTAGACACATGGGCAACCGTTGGTAGTTGTGCCCAAATTGGAAAGGATGTTCATCTCAGTGGTGGCGTCGGAATTGGCGGTGTTTTGGAACCCTTACAAGCTGCACCCGTAATTATTGAAGACAACGCATTTATTGGATCACGATGTATCGTTGTTGAAGGGGTACGCGTTGAAAAAGAAGCAGTGCTTGGTGCTAATGTTGTGCTAACTGCATCCACAAAAATTATTGATGTAACAGGTGACCAACCCGTTGAATCTCGGGGTGTAGTACCTGCTCGCTCAGTTGTAATTCCCGGAAGTTACACCAAGAAATTCCCCGCAGGTGACTTTCAAGTTCCTTGCGCATTAATCATTGGAAGCCGAAAAGAAAGCACAAACAAGAAGACATCTTTAAACGATGCGCTACGCACCTATGATGTTTCTGCATAGTAACAACTTTGGCTAACATTTCTTTATAAATAGTGGTATGGATTTTCAAAAAAGTCTTGACGTATTGGATCGATCGGGAATCCTCTTGTTTCCTTCAGATACGGTCTTGGGCTTGGGATGTGACGCTACTAACGAAAAAGCAGTTGAAAGATTGTTTCGAATTAAAAGTAGACCAAAAGACAAGGCGCTTCTCGCGTTGGTCTCTGACTATTCGATGTTAAAAAAATATGTGCCTTTTGTGCCTTCTTCCGTTTATGATCTTTTAGAACAGAGCGAGCGTCCCACGACAATCATTTATCCTAGAGCCAGAAATATCGCAAAAAGTGCAATGGGCAAAGATGGATCAATGGCATTTCGTATTCCAAAAGAAGGCTTTGCGCTTGAATTGGTTCAAGCTTTTGACAAGCCAATCATTGCGACATCTGCGAATATAAGTGGCGAACCCATTCCGGAGAATGAAAAAGATGTCTCTCCAGTTATTTTGAATCAAATCGACTATATTGCACCTTTGCCAATAGCGAAAATATCAACGCAACCATCTCAGATTATTTTACTGAAATCCGATGGAAAAACTGAAATCATACGTCATTGATTAGTAAACAACATATTAACCTAACGCAGCAGCATCAACTATTTACTCAGATTGGTGAGGTTGCGCAAGATATGGGTACACGTGCCTTTGTGATCGGGGGCTATGTCCGCGATCTCATCATGGAGAGAAAAGTGTCAAAGGACATTGATATCGTCTGTGAAGGAAGCGGCATAGAACTCGCAAAAGCCGTTTCCAAAAAATTACCAAATACTGGAAAAGTAAACGTGTATAAAACCTACGGCACCGCTATGGTACGCGTTGGCGATAATGAATTGGAATTTGTCGGTGCCCGAAAAGAAAGTTATCAGAAAGACAGCCGTAACCCTATTGTTGAAAGCGGTACTTTGGAGGATGATCAAAAACGTCGTGACTTTACAATTAATGCGTTAGCGATTGCGCTAAACCCCAATGAATTTGGCACACTCATCGATCCGTTTGATGGAGTAGAAGACATCCAGAAACAGCTATTGCGAACGCCCTTAGCACCGGAGCAAACATTCTCTGATGATCCACTACGCATGATGCGTGCGGTTCGATTTGCTACCCAACTAAATTTCACCATTGATCACAAAACACATAAAGCCATTCATCGTATGGCTGATCGGATCGCCATTTTGTCTAAAGAAAGAATCATTGATGAACTGCATAAAATATTGATGGCAACTAAGCCTTCGCTTGGTTTTTTATTGCTTCATGAACTGGATTTATTACATCGAATACTGCCTGAATTGTGTGCACTCAAAGGGATTGAAGAAGTGGAAGGGCAAAAACACAAAGATAACTTCTACCACACTTTTGAAGTCGTAGATAATATTTGCAAAACAACAGATCACTTATGGCTTCGTTGGGCCGCGCTGTTGCATGACATTGGCAAAGCGCCAACAAAACGTTTTAGTAAAAAAGTTGGCTGGACATTTCATGGGCACGAGTTTGTTGGTGCCAAGATGGTGTATGAGCTTTTTAAACGTTTAAAAATGCCTTTAAATGAAAAGATGAAGTATGTCCAGAGGCTTGTTTTTATGAGTTCGCGACCAATTGTGATCGCTGAAGACATTGTAACAGATGCTGCCGTTCGTCGCTTGGTGTTTGATGCAGGTGACCTGATTGATGACTTACTTCTTCTGTGTGAGGCAGATATCACTACCAAAAACCCAAGACGATTTAATACCTACCACAACAATTTTAAAATCGTTCGTCAAAAAATCATTGATGTTGAAGAAAAAGACAGAATTCGAAACTTTCAGCCACCAGTTGATGGTGCAGAGATTATGAAAACGTTTGATGTTGGACCTTGTCGGGAAATCGGACTTATTAAAGACCACATCAAAGAGGCTATTTTGGAAGGTGTGATTCCAAATGAATATGAAGCGGCATATGCAATGATGCTCGAAAAAGCCGCTGAGCTTGGATTGGATAAAAACAAAAAAACAAATGCATAACTCTTTACTCAATTGGTCAAAATGGGCATTAATATCTGTCTATCTCGTCATCTTTGCCGGATCAGTCGTTCGTATGACAGGAAGCGGCATGGGCTGTCCGGATTGGCCCAAGTGTTTTGGCTACTTGATTCCACCAACCGAAAGAGAGCAACTCGACTGGAAAACCAATAATTTTTATGAAGAAGGAAATGTTATCATTCTCGACAACACCCTACAAGTTGCAACAAAAAACTTTCAAAGTGGTGAACAGATCAACATGAAAAATTGGGAGCAATACACCAAACACGACTACACGACATTCAACACAACGCACACTTGGGTAGAGTTTATTAATCGGTTGCTAGGTGCTATTGCTGGACTTGTTGTCTTGGGTCTTTTTGTGAGAAGCTTTTGGTGGATTCGAAGAAACCCTATCCTCCCCATCCTTGCGTTTTTAGCTGTTCTAGGAATGGGTGTGCAGGCATGGCTGGGAAAAACGGTTGTTGATTCAAATCTGTTGCCAAGTAAAATTTCTCTCCACATGATTATGGCTTTAATCATTGTAGGTTTATTACTGCTTATTCGCGTAAAAAGTCATGCCAGTGGCTTGCAAAAGAACCCATCAAAAGTTCTTTTTAGACTTATCCTTTTCTCATTTGTTCTCACACTTATTCAGTTTGCTTTAGGGATTGATGTACGACAGTATATTGACCTTCAAATTGAAACCTTTGGGTATAATTTGCCATCGCAATGGTTGCAAAACCCGGAAAAGTCGTTTTATATCCATCGCTCACTTTCCCTAGTTGTAGTGATTGTTAATTTTTGGATTTATTTGCGTGTTCAAAAAGAGAGATTGGCAAAAAAATATATACACATTATTATTGCATGCATTTTTTCAGAAATCGCACTGGGAATTGCCATGTATTATGTTAATTTTCCCTGGGGAACCCAACCTTTGCATTTGATCATTGCAGCCTTGTTATTCAGTGTGCAATTGTATTGGTTATTACGAATTAAAATAAAAACACAATGATCTATAGGTTTAGAGTTGTTTTAGACGCAGAAGAAGATATTTTTAGAGATATCGAACTCGAAAATCAATCTACTTTTGAAGACTTTCACAACACGATTATTCAGTCTTTTGGGCTCAGCGGGCATGAAATGGCCACTTTTTACTTAACAGATGATGATTGGAATCAAGGCGAAGCTATTTCTCAAACAGATATGTTTGACGAGCCAAATCGACTAATGGAAGAAACCAAACTCTCAGATGTCATTAATGAAGAACAACAAACCGCACTTTATATCTATGATTTTTTAGAAATGTGGACTTTTTTTGTGACCTGTGTCGAAGAAGCAGAGGTCGTTTCGGGGCTGAGCTATCCAAACCTAGTATTTAGTCACGGTGTGTTACCCGCAGAAGCGCCACCAAAGCAATTTAAAGGCAGTAGCGGAAGTGAAGAGGAAGATGGTGAAGAAGAAGACGATTGGGACGATGATGCTTTTTACTAGCATTACCGCTCTCTCAACATCTCGTGATTTTCATAATTTCTTTTGACAAACTCAAAAGCAGCACGCACGATTCCACCCATATTATAACTGTTTTTGAAGTTTTTATCAGGGATATAATCGTAGATTTCTGATTTTAACTGTTGGATATTCTCAGTAGTCGACAACTCATCTTTGAGCATGCATTTCAACAACTGGGTGAGGCGACTTTCGGAACTCAAAATTCGCTTGGCAATAATTGCACGTTCTTCAATTTTGTATTGGTTGACGGCATTTTTATCCAAATGGTTTTTTACCAATTCAACCATCGGGAAGTTTTCCTTAAAAAACTGCGGACGATAGACTTTTAGTCTTGCTTCATAAGACTGTTGATCAAAGTCAATTGCGCGAATTTTATAAACCACTTGATCAAAGTCATGCGTAGGCACAATCACATAATTGTAGGCCCGCATATCACCCAACAAACGAATCAAACAACGCTCATTGAATTTGACAAACTGCTTGGCAATTTGACTCTTTTCGCTTTGGCTACACTTTGGTAGGTATTCAGCAATAAATTCATCTCCAGGAATACCCGCAATATGCTCCTCCACCAAAGTGTTTTCACAAACTAAAAAATTGAGATTATACGGCGACAGCATGTGTTCGAGTTCGAGACCATATGCCCGTGAAGCATCTGCCTTTTTGATGTAGAAATAGGTGAAATTATCATTCAAAATATTTCGGATTTTGATCCGAAATGGTTTTGAATTCCCAAAGGTGCAATAATCAACAGCGTCAACATTTAAAAACCGCAATACGTCTGTGCTACCATCCGATAGCAAGAGGGTATAAATCCGTTTTAGGTTGTCTTCAATTTCAGAGCGTTCGTTGTCATTAAAAAAAACGCGAACCCACAATGTGTCCTTGTCATTCACGTCTAAAACAGCCACTGAACCTGAAAACCGCAACAAGTCATCATAAAAAATAGGTAACGAGACAGTACGATTGTAATGTGTTAAATAATCACGTAAAAAGGGGCTAATGCGATAACTCGGTTTCTTTTTCGTAATCAATTTGTCTTCAGCTGCCATAAGGCAAAAGTAAGGGCTTTTGTGCCATTTCCTAAAAAAACCAATTTTTGATTTTATACGATATTATCGTGAATTGATTTACTCGTTGTAAGTCTTGAGACTTTTTATGGTATTTTTGTGACGCTATGAAGTTTCGTGTTGTTTCTGATTTTGTGCCAACTGGTGATCAACCCAAGGCAATTCAACAATTGGTTGAAGGGGTGAAAAAAAGTGAGAAATTTCAAACGCTCCTCGGCGTTACAGGGTCTGGAAAGACCTTTACCGTAGCCAATGTCGTGGAACAAGTGCAACGACCAACCTTGGTCCTTGCTCATAACAAAACCTTAGCCGCACAGTTATATGCGGAATTTAAACAGTTTTTTCCAGATAATGCGGTGGAGTATTTTGTTTCCTATTACGACTACTATCAGCCCGAAGCCTACATTCCTACAACAGGAACTTATATCGAAAAAGATCTGTCGATCAATGAGGAAATCGAAAAACTACGACTCAGCACTACGTCCTCCCTATTGTCGGGTCGCAGAGATGTGTTAGTGGTAGCATCTGTCTCTTGTCTGTATGGGATTGGCAACCCTGTTGAGTTTCGAAAAAATGTCATCAATGTAGAAGAAGGGCAGATCATTGCCAGAACTGCTTTTTTACATCAACTAGTTCAGAGTTTATATGCGAGAACCACAGCTGAATTTCTGCATGGTATGTTCCGTGTAAAAGGAGACATTGTCGATATTTTTCCAAGTTACGCTGACCATGCTTTCAAAATTCATTTTTTTGGTGATGAAATCGAAGCCATTGAAGTCTTTGACCCTGTGTCTAATGAAATCAAAGAAAAGTTTGATAAGCTAACGCTTTATCCTGCCAATATGTTTGTGACTTCTCCTGACGTATTGCAAAATGCCATTCATCAAATTCAAGAGGATATGGTTGCACAGGTAAGTTATTTTAAAGAGATCGGGAAGCATTTGGAAGCCACACGTTTAGAGGAAAGAACAAATTTTGATCTTGAAATGATTCGGGAATTAGGCTATTGCTCTGGAATCGAAAACTACTCGCGTTACATAGACGGAAGAGCACCAGGCACGCGTCCCTTTTGTTTGCTCGACTTCTTTCCTGATGACTTTTTAATGGTCGTGGATGAGAGTCACGTTACCCTATCACAAGTACACGCCATGTATGGTGGTGACAGAAGTCGAAAAGAAAACCTTGTCGAATATGGTTTTCGGCTACCTGCTGCCATGGACAACAGACCATTAAAGTACGAGGAATTTGAAGCATTACAAAACCAGGTTCTCTATGTGAGTGCAACGCCATCTGACTATGAGCTAGAAAAAACAGAGGGCGTCTATGTCGAACAAATCATAAGACCAACAGGGTTATTAGACCCTGTCATTGAGGTTCGTCCAAGTGTAAACCAAATCGACGATTTGGTAGAAGAAATCCAATTGCGTGCAGAAGCGGATGAGCGTGTGCTAGTCACGACGCTGACCAAGCGAATGGCTGAAGAGCTGACCAAATACTTATCTCGTATTTCGATTCGATGCCGCTATATACATAGTGACATTGACACCTTAGAGCGAGTGGAGATCATGCAAGAACTCCGTCGTGGGCTTTTCGATGTATTGGTAGGGGTTAACCTATTACGAGAAGGACTTGATCTTCCTGAGGTATCGCTTGTAGCAATTATAGATGCGGATAAAGAAGGGTTTTTGCGATCTGCTCGTTCATTAACACAAACTGTTGGGCGTGCTGCTCGAAATCTTAACGGAAAAGCTATCATGTATGCTGACAAGGTGACCAAAAGCATGAAAAAGACAATCGATGAAACGGCTTACCGCAGAGAAAAACAGCTCGCATACAATGAAAAAAACGGAATCTCTCCAAAGGCGTTAAATAAGAAAGTGGATAGCATATTTTCACATGGCGAACAAGCCAGAGAAGAGGTAAGTATAGCCGCAGAACCAGATATTGCATATATGACGACGGATGAACTTCAACTAAATATTCGAAAAACCCGTAAAGCGATGGAAAAAGCGGCGAAAGAACTTGATTTCATAGAAGCTGCTCGACTCCGAGATTTTCTCAAAAAGCTCCAAGTAAAAAAGGGAAACTAAGCACTAAAGCTCTTTGTGAATTCGTTTTTTATTCATGAACGGAATCTCCAATAATTGATTTTGAACTTGTTTTTTTTGAAATTTGGAAAATAACCAAATCTTAATGTCATGAAAGAAAACGTCAAAAACAACGACGCGCTTATCTTAGTTCCTGTAGACAGTATTGTGGAAGGTTATCTCAAATCCATAAAATCCATACGACTAGAGTGTAATTTTAACGGCACCATTTTAACCAAGAAAAAAGTTATCATAGATAAAGCTTCAATTGTAAAAGGAGATGTTATCTGTGAGGAAATGATCTTGTTTGGACAGCTCAATGGGAATGTGTTTTTCACTGGTAGAATCACAATGCATGAAGGGTCAACTTTAAATGGAAAGGTATATGCTTCTACGTTTACAAGTTTGTCAGAAACAAACTCAGACTACATTGTTCAAGTCCCTAAAAAAGCAGTCTTGGAGAAAGTAAGAAATCATTTAAATGAAGTGACCACTGAAGTTGGGCTTTCCAAAGATGTGTTATTAACCACACTTCGGTAGTGCTTTTACGATAATGTTTACTCAAAAAAGAAAAAAGTATATCATAAAAAAAACCAGCCGTTAGGCTGGTTTTTATGGTTACTTGATTTCAACATACTTCTTCGGTTCAGGGATCGCTTCCTTGCGTTTTGGAATTGAGATATGAAGCAGGCCATTGTCATAACTTGCCTTAATTTTGGTTGTGTCAACCGTTTTTGG
>JABHGH010000033.1 GCA_018672145.1 Flavobacteriaceae bacterium | reverse complement strand
TGTTCAATGGAAAAAAAGAATAAGTGAAAATGGGAAATTAAGGTTTACAATTCCTCAGGAAGAGGGTACATATCGAATATTTGTCTATGTCCACGATAACAAAAATCATGTGGGTACCGCAAATATTCCATTTCGAGTTAACAAAAATTAAAGACACGGTCAACGCCTTTATTAAAGAAAACGGGCCAAATAAAGAATTTTATAGGATAAATGTATATCGGACAAAATAAAAGAAAAATTAACAGTCGTCAAACGGATGGGGACTTGGTAAAAATAGAAGGAGAGTGGTTTTACAAAATCAGTAATGTAGATAATATGTCTCCTTTTTTTATGAGTATTGTTAGTGATGCAAATCACTGGATGTTTATCGGGAGTAATGGCGGACTATCTGCAGGAAGGAAAGATTGTAACCAGTCGCTGTTTCCATACTATACGGTAGATAAAATCATGGAGACTTCCGAAATGACCGGGAGTAAAACCATTTTGCGTGTCGAACAGCAAGGCACTACATATTTATGGGAACCATTTTCGGTCCTTACCGATTCGAGCTATGACACGGAAACCAATTTGTATAAGAGTGAATATGGCAATACTGTCGTCTTCGAGCAAATCAACCATGACTTGTCTCTGTCATTCAAATACCAATGGAGCTCCAGCAACCGCTTTGGGTTTGTTCGTCAGGCAACATTGCGCAACCTCTCCACAGAAAAAACAACAGTCCACGTCCTAGATGGAATTCAAAATCTTGTGCCTTTTGGTGTTGAAGCGGATTTGCAAAACAGTAAAAGTAACCTCGTGGATGCTTACAAAAAAAGTGAGCTGGAAAAAGAATATGCACTGGGAATTTATGCCTTAAGTGCTATTATTGTTGATCGTGCTGAGCCAAGCGAGGCATTAAAAGCAACAACGGTTTGGTCTTCAGGTTTAGACAAGCCAACTTTTTTACTGTCTTCGTTCCAATTGGAAGCATTTCGAAGAGATCAAGCAGTTCATGAAGAGTGGGAAAATAAAGGAGAAAAAGGGGCCTATTTTATGGTCGACAAACTCACACTCAATGCAGAAGAAAGTAAAGAATGGTTTATTGTTGCCGACGTCAACCAATCAATGATTGGAATTAGTGCGCTCATAGATACCATGAAAAAAGGAGATGTTGTTGCCGAAGTCCTTGAAGATGTAGGTCTGGGAACAGACAACCTCATCCAATTGTGTGCAGCCGCAGATGGACTTCAGCTCACTCAAGACAAGCGTACGATTATGCGTCATTTCTCAAACACCATGTTCAATATCATGCGTGGAGGTATTTTTGACAACAACTATCAAATCGAAAAATCTGATTTCCTTCCCTATCTGCAACAAGCAAACAAAGTAGAGTTTGCCAAGTATGAAGAGCAGCTCAACCAATGGGATGAGGTATTCACCTTAGGCCAGCTGTCGAACAACATTGGTGATATTCCATCTGTTCCGATCAAAAGATTAGCAACAGAATATTTGCCACTCAAATTTAGTCGTCGTCATGGAGATCCAAGCCGTCCATGGAACTGGTTTTCCATTAACACGCAAAACGAAAATGATGGATCCAAAATTTTAGATTATCAAGGAAACTGGCGTGATATTTTCCAAAACTGGGAAGCTCTAGCACATGCCTATCCATCTTTTATTGAAGGAATGATTTTCAGATTTCTTAACGCATCAACTTTTGATGGTTACAATCCTTACCGTGTTACCAAAGATGGTTTTGATTGGGAAATTATTGAGCCACACGATCCATGGTCTTACATCGGTTATTGGGGAGACCATCAAATCATATACTTGCTTAAATTCTTGGAATTTTCACAGAAGTATTATCCCGGAAAACTCGCAGCTAGCTTAGAAGAAAACAACTTTGTTTACGCACATGTACCATACATTATCAAATCGTATGAGGACATTGTTAACAACCCGAAAGACACCATTTTCTTTGACGAAGAATTGCATAATAAGATCGACAAGCAAAAAGATGAGATCGGAGCTGACGGTGCTTTACAAACCACACCAAGTGGAGACGTCTTTCATGTGAATATGCTTGAAAAACTTTTGGCGACAGTATTGGCAAAAATGTCAAACTTTGTTCCTGAAGCGGGAATTTGGCTCAACACGCAGCGACCAGAATGGAACGATGCAAACAATGCACTTGTTGGAAACGGAACTTCAATGGTAACGCTTTACTATATGCGTCGCTTTCTCAAGTTTTTTGACACACTTATCGATGGCGTTAATTTTAGTGAAACGTCCCTTTCTACGGAAATACACACGTTTTTCCAGCAAATTTCTCAGCAATTACTTGCAAAAGAATCTCTTTTGGAAGGCGCTATTGACAACAACAGTCGTCAGTCGATTGTCGATGCACTCGGCCAAGCGGGTAGCGATTATAGAAACAACATTTACAAAAATGGGTTCTCTGCCAAAACAACTGCGGTATCGACTAAAGAACTCAAAGAATTTATTCGCATAAGTTTGGCTTATATCGATCATTCGATTTCCGCTAACAAACGCAACGATGGGCTATTCCATGCCTATAACCTTATCACATTTGAACAACAAGGTGGCGTTTCGATTTCCTATCTCGCAGAGATGCTTGAAGGACAGGTAGCTGTTCTGAGTTCGGGCTTTTTGACAGCTGAAGAAGCAGTTAACGTTCTTGATCAAATGCGTGCGAGTAAAATATATCGTGAGGATCAGAATAGCTATATGCTGTACCCAAACAAAGATTTGCCACGCTTTTTTGCCAAAAATAACGTGCCAGAAGATGCGGTTAAGGGTTCAGCCCTATTAACTAAATTGATTGCTGACAACAACAAGCAACTTGTCCAAAAAGACAGTGCGGGCGTGTATCACTTCAATGGAAACTTCACCAATGCGGACAGTTTGGTACATGCGATGAGTGAATTAGATGCTTCTTATGGTGACTTGGTCAAAGCAGAAAAAGAAAGTTTACGCAACTTATTCGATGATTTATTTAATCACAAATCGTTTACAGGACGTTCAGGAACCTTCTTTGGATTTGAGGGCTTAGGCTCTATTTATTGGCATATGGTTTCTAAACTATCCCTCGCTGTTCAAGAGGTGTTATGGGAATCGATTCACTGCCAATCCTCCCCTGAAGTCACGGAAGCGTTGCGTAAACACTATTATAAAGTCGTAGATGGCATTGGCGCCCACAAAACACCTCAGGATTATGGGGCATTTCCAACCGACCCATATTCACACACGCCTGCTGGTAGGGGTGCGCAACAACCAGGTATGACAGGCCAAGTAAAAGAGGATATTTTATGTCGATGGGGTGAGTTTGGCGTTTACGCTGAGAAAGGGTGCTTGCATTTTGATCCTACGATTGTTCGTGTCGACGAATTCTTAAACAAGGAGGATAAATTTATATATTATAATACGGCAAATCAAAAGCAATCCATTGATGTGCCAGCAAACGCTTTGTGTTATACCTACTGTCAAATCCCAATTGTTTATCATACAAAATCTGGCAAATCAACAGGCATTGAACTCGTATTGAGCAATGGCCAAACGAAAGTTGTTGAAAGCCACATACTTGATCGAGAAGAATCGGAAAAAGTGTTTAGCCGAAGCGGAGAAATCAGTCAAATGAATATTTATTTTTGATGAAAAATTGTTTTCAAATCGATCAATTTTAAATTAATGAAAGTTAAATTATTTAATATCAGTATCGTGAGTATGCTTTTGTTTTCTTGTACACCTGTTTCTGTTGAGGAAGACAAAATCAATGCAATCATAGCCGAAATGACCTTGGAAGAAAAAGCAGCTCAAATGCTCAATTTGGGATTGCCGAGTGTGCTGACAGGAGAATATTGGGATTTAAGAACATCTATAGAATATGATTCGGTACGCTTCACAGAATACATCGAAAAGCTCAACGTAGGCTCGATTCATAACACTGTGCACCCACATTATTTATCTGATAATGAAGAGTGGCATGGTATTTTGAAGACAATCCAAGATGCTTCGTTGAACAATACGCGCATGGGAATTCCTGTGATTTATGGAATTGACAATATCCATGGCGCAAACTATGTAAAGAATTCCGTGATGTTTCCGCACCAGATTGGTTTGGCAGCAACACGAAATACTGAGCTAGTCGCTGAAACAGCCAAAATCACTTCTTACGAGTCACGTGCAGCTTCATTGCCATGGACATACAATCCCAATGCGGATATATCTTTTAGTCCGCTATGGGGGAGAATTGCGGAAAGTTTTGGGGAGGATCCCTATGTTGTCTCTCAAATGACCGAATCCTATATCGATGGTTCACAAGGTGAGAGTTTGGCCGATGAAACGAGCACAGCTGTTTGTGTGAAGCATTATTTAGGTTATGGGGCAGGGGCCAACGGAAAAGACAGGGCAAATGCGGTTATTCCAGAAGGCATGTTACGACAATTGTTTATTCCACCTTTTGCAAAAGCGATTGCAAGTGGCGCAATGAGTGTTATGGTGAGTTCAAACTCGGTCAATGGGATTCCATGCCATGCCAATAGTTATTACATCAATGACATTTTAAAAGGCGAGATGGGATTTGAAGGTGTTGTGCTTTCAGACTTTAGTGATGTTGAATTTTTAGTGGAGGCCCATGAGGTGGTCGACAACAAAAAAGAGGCAACCTGGATGACAATCAATGCCGGTCTTGACATGATCATGAATCCCTACGATGCAGACATTGTTGATTTTATTGTTGAAGGTGTAACATCTGGTGCTGTTTCGCAAGAACGCATTGATGATGCGGTGCGTAGAATATTGCGATTAAAATTCAGGCTTAATTTATTTGACAAGCCCTACAGCGATCCAAATGACTTTCCAAAGATCGGTAGCGCGGAGCATATCGAAACCAATTATAAAGCAGCGACAGAGTCTTTGACGCTTCTTAAAAATGATGGAATACTACCACTGCCTGTTGGCAAAAAAATCCTAGTCACGGGATATGCATCGAACTCCCTAAACGTTCTCAATGGCGCATGGTCACGCACGTTTTTGGGGCAGCTACCAGACTTTAATGATTCTAGCAAACAAACAATTTTCGAGGCGATTAAAGCGACCAATAAAGGAGTAGGAAACACTTTGTTTGAACAAGGAACAGATTATCTCACAGACGTGAACACAGCAGCAGTGGTCAGAAAGGCAAAACAAGCAGATTATATTGTGGTTTGTGTTGGGGAACTGCCAGCTACAGAAAAGCCGTCAGACATCAACGAACTCGATCTTCCATCAGCGCAGCAAGACCTGATTAAGAAACTGAGCAAGCTTGGAAAACCGATTATTATGGTGATGGTACAAGGACGCCCTCGCATTATCCGTGATGTCGAGCCGTTGTCTAATGCTATTTTAATGGCTTACCTTCCTGGTCAAGAGGGTGGTAGAGCTATTGCCGATGTCATTTTTGGAAAAGTGAACCCTAGTGGAAAACTTCCATATACCTATCCCAAGTTTACAGGGAATATGCTCCCGTATTATCACAAGAAAACTGATATTCGTTCGATCTATTGGGATTATAATGGATTCTATCCACAATACCCATTTGGACATGGTTTGTCTTACACCACTTTTGCTTTGAGCAATTTTGTAGCAGACGCAGACACTATTATGGGGGACGGTAGTATAGAGCTTAAAATCAATGTGAAAAATACGGGAAAACGAAAGGGTAAAGCCACCGTTGAGCTCTTTATTAGGGATCTTATTGCGTCTGTTGCACCAGATGTTAAAAAGCTTATCCGTTTTCAAAAAATAGAATTATCACCAAACGAAGAAAAGACAATCAGCTTCACGCTGAATACAGAGGATCTCAAATTTGTAAATGCTAAAAACGAATGGGTGGTGGAACCCGGTGCTTTTACTCTGTTTGCGGGAATTGACCCTGATAATCCTATGGAAATGAATATTGAATACAAGAATTAACATAAACAAAACGATTTTGAAAACGCCAACAACACAAATACCGACAAGCAAAAAGATTTTCTTTGGACTAGGAATGCTTGCTATGCAAATGTTTCCTGCTGCCCTTGGTGTTTTTATGGTTGTATTGGTACGAGATTTTGGGTTCGACCCCTTGATGTGGGGTTTGATTTTCTTTTTACCTAGAGTGGTCGATGCAATTACGGACCCTGTCATGGGCTTTGTTTCTGATAACACCAAGTCTCGATGGGGACGTCGTAGACAATACATTTTTGTTGGGGCAATTCTTATGGGAATTACCTTTATTGCAATGTGGCAACTTTACCCTGAAAATGGCCTGAATTATAACTTTTGGTATTTTCTCATTTTATCCGTGGCATTTTATTTAGGACTTACCATTTTCAGCGTTCCCTATGTAGCACTTGGCTATGAAATGAGTACTGATTTCCATGAACGAACACGGATTATGGCAGTATCTCAGTGGATTGGTCAATGGGCTTGGGTCATTGTACCTTGGTTCTGGGTCATTATTTACGATGACACATGGTTTAGTTCCCCTGAGGCTGGAACAAGAACTCTCGCTATATATGTGAGTATCTTTTGTACTGCATTGGCTTTGGTCCCTGCTTTATTTATTAAAGGGGAGTCTTCTTTAAATGATAAAAATCTATCCCCCATAACATTGGGAAATATTCGTTCGAGTATATTGACTTTGGTCAAAGGATTTAAAGATGCTGCCAACAACACGCCTTTTATGCGTTTGTGTGTAGCGACTTTCTTTATCTTTAATTCATTCCAAACAATTGCGGCCTTTTCCTTTTTCATTATTGTTTACTATTTATTTCAAGGGGATGCGGGAGCTGCAGGAATTTGGCCAACGCTTCACGGTTCAGTAGGGGCGCTGTTGACCACCTTTCTTGTGATTCCAATTGTGACCAAAATGTCCGAAAAATGGGGCAAGAAAAAAACATTTATGATTTCTCAAGCGATCTCGATTCTAGGGTACATTCTTTTTTGGTTTCTATTTATCCCTGGAAAACCCTATATGTTTCTTTTTGCTTTACCACTATTTTCTTTCGGCATCGGGGGACTATTTACTTTGATGATGAGTATGACAGCAGACACCTGTGATCTGGATGAACTAAATAATGGTCTGCCTCGCAAGGAAGCTACTTTTGGGGCGATTTATTGGTGGATGGTTAAATTTGGAACAGCACTTGCAGGTCTGTTCAGCGGAATTATCATGAGTTATGTCGGTTTTGATGCCAACCTTTCTGCACAGCCAGATGGTGCTATGATAGGCTTACGTATTTTTTATAGTGTCCTTCCAGTAATAGGAACAGCCATTGCGATCTATGTCATGAAAAATTATGATATCAACGAAGCTCGTGCCAAAGAAATCAGCGAAACACTAAACAAGCGAAACGCCAAATAATAAAGTTATGTCTTACAGAAAAGAAAAACATCTTTCTCTTTCGGGTTTTACTCTGTCAAACCATAGTAGAGAAAGCCTTCAAGATGTTGCCACAAACGTACTGCAGTCCAAAATTCATGGACTTTGTTTTAGTCCGTATGACCAAGGTCAAAACCCTGGTGATGAACTCAGTGAAAATCAAATACGTCGAAAGTTGGAATGCATTGCGCCATACACAACGTCCATTCGTACATTTTCAACCACGGAAGGAAATGAAAAAATACCTGTTCTGGCCAAGTCTTATGGGATGAAAACATTAGTTGGCGCATGGCTAAGCGATGATCTTGAGCAAAACGAAAAGGAAATACAAGGACTTATTGCCCTGTGTAAAGCAGGCGCAGTTGATATTGCTGCTGTAGGCAATGAAGTGATGTATCGCAAAGAGCTTACGGAAGAGCAACTGATTGCTTATATCAAACGATTTAAAGAAGCTGTCCCTGATATACCAACAGGGTATGTGGACGCATATTATGAGTTTTCAAGTCGCCCAAAAATCACAGACGCTTGTGATGTGATTCTTGCCAATTGTTATCCGTATTGGGAGGGCTGTCATATCGATTACTCACTAATATACATGAAGCAAATGTACCATCATGCTAAAGATGTTGGTCAAGGAAAAAAAGTCATTATTACTGAGACAGGTTGGCCAAGTCAAGGGTCTAGTTTAGGCGCTGCTCATCCATCCTATGAAAACGCACTTCAATACTACATCAATGCGCAGCTCTGGGCAAAAGAAGACGATATAGAAATGTTTTATTTCTCTGCCTTTGACGAACCCTGGAAAGTCGGTGCTGAAGGAGATGTAGGTGCATATTGGGGCTTGTGGGATAAAGATGAAAAACTTAAATTTAAACCACAATAATTACGTTAACATATATGGATTATACCACTTCTCTTTCGATACCCCAAGGATTGGCAGTTTGTTATTCAGGATTTCGAGATGGACAGCGTCCAGGAGATGTATATCCAAGCTACGAACAGGTCAAAGAAGACTTGGAAATTATCAAAAACCACTGGAATTACATTCGACTGTACAGCTGTGATCAGCACGCTCGTACCGTTCTTGAAGTCATTCGCAACGAACAATTACCCCTAGGGGTGATGTTGGGGGCGTACCTTGACGGTGAGGCTTCCAATCCCAACTGTCCATGGGGTGGGGATTTTTCGGATGAGCAAATCTCAATAAACAAAAAGAAAAACAGTGAAGAAGTAGAAACCCTTATTCTTTGGGCAAACCAATACAAAGACATTGTCATCGCTCTTGCTGTTGGAAACGAATCTTGTGTCGATTGGTCAGGCAATATGGTGCCAGTGGAGAATATGATTGCTCATGTGCGAAAAGCCAAAGCAGAAACAGAACAGCCGATTACTTTTTGTGAAAATTATGTGCCTTGGCTCACCAAATTGGCTCCTTTAGTTGAGGAACTCGATTTTATTTCAATCCACACTTATCCGCTATGGGAAAATAAAACGATTGAGGCCTCGTTGGCGCATACGCAAGAAAACTACCGACAGGTGAGCGAAAAGTACCCAGACAAAGTGGTTGTCATTACTGAAGCGGGTTGGGCTACAGACGCCAATGGACGTGGTTTTCCGAAATCACATGCCAATGTTGTTTTTCAAAAAATGTACTATGATGCGCTTTGTCAATGGACGACAGAAAACACTATCCTTACTTTTGTTTTTGAAGCTTTTGATGAGCCGTGGAAAGGGTCGCAAGATCCTTGCGAACCAGAAAAGCATTGGGGACTTTATTATGAAGACCGAAACCCAAAGATGGCATTAGCCGATTCGCCAGGATACAAACGATAATCATCATTTTCCTCCGTAAATAGGCTGACTGGCAACATCGACAGGTCTTGCTATATATTTGTATTATGAAACAGTTGCTTCTTTTCCTTTTTATATTTCTTTTCTCATCTTGCATGCAGAAGTCAACGACCTCATCTCAGCCAAAAAGCACAACGACACTAAACAAACCTTTTTTTGAAACACCACCTGTACTTGCTAAGATCGTGGTTGATGAAAACCAAACTTTTGGAACCTTGTTTGCATACCTTGAAGAATTACCGATAGTGGAATACAACACCCTACAATCTCAACTGAAAACAATTGGCCAGGAGGCAGACAATATTAAAGGGAGAGATTTTATAAAAAAACTTCAAATCCCACAGCTGATTAGTAGGTATAAGGTTTTTCGCACTAGACTTGGGATTGTTCGTTATGCCGAAGTCGAAAAGCACACCGATTCTTCTTTTGTAAATGCAATGGACGATGTGATTGTTTCGTGGAATATCTTTGCGGAACATTATAACCGATTGGCTACGGAGTTAAAGTAAGTCCCAGTCTAGGTTGTTTAAACACATAGCCCATGGCAGCGACTTGCGGACTCATCACTTTTTTAGTTGTAGTTCCTTTTTTTTGGTCAAATATTGGTTGTGGAAGATTTAATTCCTGAGCAGCTTTTTCATAGAAATCCTTTTTGGTTGGATGCCAAGGGCAAACGGCATGATAGATTGATTGCCAACGACCATGTTCTGACAAAAATCGAACTAAGCCAATAGCATCTTGTTTATGGATGAGATTGACAGGAGCTTGGGGTTCTGCCACCATTCGCTTTTTGATCAAATGACTCACGGGATGTCGATCATCACCCAAGAGTCCACCTAAACGAATAATTTTGGATGTAAAAGAGGATTGGGTTAACAGTAAGCCTTCCACTTCAAGCAATTGACGACCGCTTTCGGTTTGGGGTATCGCAAAAGTATCGGCAGTTACGACGCCTTGTTGGGGTCCAAATACTCCGGTACTACTTGTAAATACAACTTCTTGCACCGAACTGTTTTGAATATACGGTAGGAGTTGTTTGATGACGGCAACAAAGTTTCTTTTTGGGTCGCTCCTCA
>JABHGH010000034.1 GCA_018672145.1 Flavobacteriaceae bacterium | reverse complement strand
GGTTTAGCGCCACTTACCAAGGTCAGAGCACATCTGAATTGGTTTGGAATTTTGTATCGAGATATGATATTAATGGATTGAGATAAAGAATAAAGGTCACACTAATGGATGTAAATTCTTGTCTTTTGATATGGTCCTTGTTATTAAAATTGTTTCTAAAAAATCTCTTGGTGTAAAACTTAAGTTGAACTTTTCACAATAAGAGTCATTATATGATGAGTGTCAATCAATTCTCTTGGAGTAAAACTTAAGTTCGATATTTCAATAGAGTTATCTACTAAATGAGACCCAAGCACTTTTTGTGTTTGGGTCTTTTCTTTTTTTAGTGTCGTAAGTTTTTGAAAAAGAACTAGTTAAGTCGAATAGAATGTTCAATTTACTGGTTCTACATTCCTTGTTTTTCATTGAAAATCTAAAGCCTTCGGATATGCATACTTACCGTTGCCGGCGTGGTTTTCATTCGCATACTGTTTCGGTAACCCCAACAATAGCTGTCGTGACATAAAAAACTACCGCCTCTACTTACCCTTTTCAATGCATAGGGTTCGTTTGAGTCATAGCTTGTTTCAGGTCCTAGAAGCAGATATGCGCTCATTGGGAAAAGCTAATTTACTTTAACCACCTTTTTAATCTGGGGAGCATACTTTTTTATGGTTGTCTCAACACCTAGTTGTAGAGTCATTTGGTTAACCGCGCAAGAAATACAATTCCCTTCGAGCTCTACAATGACTGTATCACCCTCAATCGCAACTAAAGAAATATTTCCACCGTCATTGACCAAAAATGGTCGAATTTCCTCTAAGGCTTGTTCTACTTGTTCTTTAACTTCTACCATGCTAATTTGTTTTTGAAACTGCCGAGCATCCGGCCATTGTGGTTATTTTCACTACTTCGGTTGGAGGTAAATCCTTGTTTCGTTGCACCAATTCAGTGACCAAAGACTGTGTTATATCTGTAAACGCTGAAGCAAGCACTCCCCCCTGTAGTGCTACTGGACGCCCAACATCACCTGCTTCCCGAACACCTTGTACAAGTGGTAATCCTCCCAAAAAAGGAGTTTTTAAATCTTCTGCTAGATATTTTGCGCCGTCTTTACCAAAAATATAATACTTATTGTCAGGTAGTTCGTCGGGCGTAAAATAGGACATATTCTCAACAATCCCTAAGACAGGTACTTGAATAGAATCTTGTTGAAACATCGCAACGCCCTTTCTTGCGTCAGCGAGCGCAACGGTTTGCGGGGTACTTACCACTACAGCTCCTGTCACTGGCAAAGCTTGTAAAATGCTTAAATGAATATCTCCTGTGCCAGGAGGTAAATCGATCAGTAAAAAATCGAGCTCTCCCCAATCCGCATCAAATATCATTTGATTGAGTGCTTTGGAAGCCATTGGACCACGCCAAATAACAGCCTGGTCAGGTTTTGTAAAAAATCCAATCGACAGCAATTGAACTCCGTAATTAGTCACAGGCTTCATCTTTGATTTTCCATCGACTTGTACAGATAATGGACGCTCATAAGTCACATCAAACATCAAAGGCATTGAAGGCCCATAAATGTCTGCGTCTAAAACACCGACCTTGAAGCCCATTTCAGAGAGTGTAACAGCTATGTTTGCAGTCACCGTGGATTTGCCAACACCGCCCTTTCCTGAAGCAACCGCAATAATGTTTTGAATGCCATCAATCGATTTTCCTTTAATCAAATTGGGTTGGGAAGGTGCTTGAGCAGTTGGTTGTTGCTTTGATTGGACTTGAATATTAAATGTGTCATCCAATTGAGTCTGTAAAGCAGAAACCACCAATGCTTCTGTCTTTTTACGTGCTTGAAGACTAGGGCTTGACAAAACAAGGTCAACAACGACCTCATTACCAATTATTTGCGTGTTTTTCAAAGCATTTACTTCTCCAAGTGTTTGTTTAGAACCTGGGAGGGTTATGGCTTTTATAAGCGCTTCCATTTCGGCTTTCTTCAAATGATCTTTTTTAAAATGATTCTAAATTACAAATATAAAACAAACCCAACAACTTACACAGGATTTGATGGATCCCAAAAAGAATTTTTAAAATTGAGAATTTGGTCGTTTTCAATCTGGTGGCCTTCGTTTTCTAAAAGTTGTTGCATTACTCTAGGCCCACCAAAGTGATGTTTTCCAGTGAGCATCCCGTTACGGTTGACAACTCGATGGGCTGGTACATCAGGTTTTGAATGGGCCGCATTCATTGCCCAACCCACCATACGGGCAGACCGGGGCATGCCCAAATGGGCAGCAATAGCACCATAGCTGCACACTCTTCTATCAGGAATTTGACGGACAACATCATAAACGCGGAGAAAAAAATCGGATTCAGTTGCTTTGTTTTTCATAACCAAATCTCAAGTACGTAATAGGAATTTGTTGTGCTAAATACTGTTGTTCATAGAATGTTTGAATGGATACGACATCTTCGGGAGCATGAACATAGCTATATACATCGTGATGCGACATCTGGGGTGTGATATTCATACCGTCTAGAACACCTAAGGTATAGCCGTGTAAAAAAGAACTGTCTGTTTTTAAATGCACAATCCCTTTAGGAGACAAAACAGCTTGATATTTAGCGAGAAAATCAGGGTTGGTCAGTCTGTGTTTTGTTCGTTTAAACTTCAACTGCGGGTCTGGAAAAGTCAACCAAATTTCAGACACTTCGTTTTCGGCAAAAACATGATTGATCAATTCGATTTGGGTTCTAATAAAAACAACATTAGTCAATTTTTCTTCGAGAGCAGTTTTCGCACCACGCCAAAAGCGCGCACCTTTTATATCGATTCCGATATAATTACAATCTGGATGTTGCTTTGCCAATGCAACCGTGTATTCACCCTTTCCACAGCCCAACTCCACTACTATCGGATTTGAATTATTAAAAAACAAATGCCAATTTCCTTTGTGAGCAAAAGACTCTTCAATTAAGGACTCTCTCGTAGGCTGGACTACGTTGGGAAAAGCTTCGTTTTCATTGAAACGTTTTAGTTTGTTTTTACTTCCCATTCGATATTGTTGTTTTTTGATCAATGGGGGTTGCTTTTTCCAAAGAAAAAGAAAATTGAGACCCGATTTGCGGTTGACTTTCAACAAAAAGATCTTGCTGATGTGCTTCCATGATATGCTTGACAATAGAAAGTCCTAGGCCAGATCCTCCTTGTTTACGACTCCCGCTTTTATCGACACGATAAAAACGCTCAAATAATCGAGGAAGATGCTCGGTTGCAATTCCATCGCCGTTATCCGCAATATGTACCATTAACTTTCCATTATCAACCTCCTCAAAGCGAATTTCAGTAGTTCCCTTATTCTTGCCGTATTTAACGGCGTTTACAATCAAATTAGTAAAAACTTGCTGAATTCGTTCCTCGTCTGCGTGTACATAAATCGGTTCTGAGTAATCTTTGTCAAACTCGAGTGCAATATTAGCTTTTGATGCTCGCATTTCGAGAAGCTCAAACACATTTCGAACGTGGTCCACGATATCGAATTTGGAATAAACAAGCTCTGTTTGACCAGTTTCTAATTGTGTGAGCAAATCTAAATCTTTAACAATATAAATGAGACGATCCACGCCTTTATTTGCACGATTCAGGTATTTCTTATTTACTTTATCATCAAGAAGAGCACCATCGAGAAGGGTCGAAACATAACCTTGGACGGTAAACAGAGGCGTTTTCAATTCGTGAGCTATATTACCCAAAAATTCTTTTCGAAAGGCATCTTGATCTTTTAAGGCATCAATTTCTAATTTGCGCTTTGATACGATTTGTTGCACTTGATCAACTAGTGCATTCATATCCACGATATCCCAATTGTTTGTCGCCGTGTCGTCTGGTATCAAGTCTGTATACAACTGCTTTAAATAGCTGTAAAAAAAACGATTGACTTGTCTATTCAACCAAACATAAACGATGATACTAAGAGGCAAACCAAAACCAATAGGCAGTAATAAAAATTTTATCTGCAAAGGGTCTTGTTCGAGCACAAAATACACAAGTAGTGCATTCGAAAAAAGTACGGACAAGAAACACATTACAGAAAATGTGATCGCAATGTATTTTCTTTTTTTAATCAACACAAAAATCGATTTTAGATGACGTACTTGTAGCCGACTCCTTTTACAGTCTTGAAATGACGATCGCCTATTTTTTCTCTGAGCTTACGCATGTGAACATCAATGGTTCGTCCTCCAACAATGACTTCGTTTCCCCAAACACGATCTAATATAATATTACGCTCAAAGACTTTATTTGGCTTACTTGCCAAAAGTGATAACAACTCAAATTCTTTTCTTGGTAAAATCTTTTCTTCTCCATCGTAGATGATCTTATACTCATCTCTGTTGACAGTCAGTTTGCCAGCCTCGATTAGAGGAGAGTCAGCAGATCCTTCATTCACACGGCGAAGTAACGATTTGACCTTACTTATAAGCAACTTGATTTTTACGGGTTTAGTAATATAGTCATCAGCTCCTGCTTCTAAACCGGCAACTTGAGAATAATCTTCACTTCGAGCAGTGAGAAAAACAATAATTAATTGATTACCTAAAGGTAGTTTTCGCAAATGTTCACAAGCCTCTATTCCATCCATTTTCGGCATCATCACATCGAGCAAAACAAGGTGTGGCGATTCTTTTTTGGTGATTTTAATGGCTTCTTCTCCATCTTTTGCTGTAAAGACTTGATAACCTTCACTTGTAAGATTGTAACCGATAAATTCTAAGATGTCTGTCTCGTCATCTACCAGTAAAACCTTAATATGATTTTTTTTCATTGCAAAGTTAAAAACCAAATGTAAAAAAAATTATGAGCAAATGTTGTTTTAAACTTTATCTAAAAGTTAAAAATGTAACTTTGAATATTATTTAAAGTGATGCCGTCATTTTTCCAGTCTTCGGAGCAATTTACCAAACAAGCACTGGGTTTGTACGCTTTCCAGTTTGAAACAAATCCGATCTTTCGTTCTTTTTGTGATTTGACATCCCGTCATCCTGCCGAGTGTAACAATATCGAAACCATTCCATATCTACCTATTTCTTGTTTTAAAACACATCGTGTTCAATCTGAAACAAATGATTATGCGCATGTTTTTGAAAGCAGTGGGACTGGCGGTCAGACTAGCTCACACTTTGTCAATGATATAAAACTTTACGAGCAAAGCTTTACGACTTGCTTTACTCATTTTTATGGCGATCCAAGTCAATACGCAGTCATTGGCCTTCTGCCTGGATATCTGGAACGTCCAAATTCATCACTGGTCTATATGGTACAAAAGTTGATCGAGTTGTCAAAAAATCAGGATAGCGGTTTTTATTTAGACCAATTCGATTCGTTACACCAGTTACTCGTTCAAAGAGCGAAGCAAAACAAAAAAACATTGTTGATTGGCGTGAGTTTCGCCTTGATGGATTTTGCCGAACAATTTTCTTGTTCACTTCCACAAACCGTTGTGATAGAAACAGGCGGCATGAAGGGGAAACGTAAAGAACTCATTCGCGAAGAACTCCATTTGTTTCTAAAACACAAGCTAGGTGTTCAGACTGTGCACTCAGAGTATGGAATGACAGAATTGTTATCGCAGGCATATGCCAAAAAAAATGGTCTTTTCAGGTCTCCTGAGTGGATGAAAGTATTAGTTCGGAACCCAAACGACCCCTATGATGTAAAAGAAGCAGGAACCGGGTGTCTAAATATCATTGACCTGGCCAATAAAAATTCTTGTGCTTTTATTGCCACAGACGATTTGGGAACTGTTTATCCTGATGGCTCTTTTAAAGTCCTAGGAAGGTACGATTCTGCCGATGTCCGCGGCTGTAATTTGATGGTTAGTTAAAAACGACCAAAAAATAATTTTTCTTGCCTCGCTGAAGTAAGAGGTATCGATCACAAATCAAATCGGATACTTTTGCCTGATAAGTATCATTTATTTTCTCTTTGTTTACAGCAATAGAGTTTTCTTTAAGTGCTCTTCTTGCCTCACCGTTTGAAGTCAAAAAACCTGTTGATGTCGCTAGCAAATCAATGGCAGAAATCCCCTTTTCCAACATGACTTTATCAAGATTCGCTTGTGGCACTCCTTCAAAAACATCTAAGAAGGTTGCTTCGTCTAAATCCTTAAGCGCTGCAGAAGTTGCTTTGCCAAAAAGAATTTCAGACGCTTGCACAGCCAGCTTTCGTTCTTCCTCCGAGTGAACCATACGTGTGACTTGGTCGGCCAGCGTCCTTTGGAGTTGGCGTTGATGCGGCATTTCTTTGTGTGATATGACCAACGACAAAATTTCTTCCTCTTCTAAGAAAGTGAAAATCTTTATATATCTCTCGGCATCTTCATCAGAAGTATTCAGCCAGTATTGATAAAATTTATAGGGAGATGTCTTTGTTTTATCGAGCCACACATTACCCCCTTCTGTTTTTCCAAATTTCGTCCCATCCGCTTTGGTTATCAATGGACATGTAATCGCATACGCCTTTCCACCCGCCTTCCGACGCACCAATTCTGTGCCTGTTGTGATGTTTCCCCATTGATCACTTCCACCCATTTGCAACAAGCAGTTGTGATGTTGGTAAAGATGTAAAAAGTCATAGCCCTGAATCAATTGATAGCTGAATTCGGTAAAAGACATCCCCTCTTTGGCATCGGAACCAAGTCGTTTTTTCACAGAATCTTTGGCCATCATATAATTTACAGATAGATGTTTTCCGACGTCGCGCACAAATTCGATGAGTGAAAATTTTGACATCCAATCAAAATTATTGACCAGTTTGGCAGCATTTGGAGAACTTTGGTCAAAATCCAGAAAGCGACTGAGTTGATTCTTTATACCATTGATGTTTTTGTCAAGCGTAGCATTGTCAAGCAAATTGCGTTCTTGTGATTTGCCCGATGGATCTCCAATCATTCCCGTAGCACCTCCGACAAGGGCTATCGGCTGATGTCCAGCGCGTTGAAAATGCATCAAAATCACAATCTGAACCAAACTTCCAATATGTAAGGAATCTGCTGTTGGATCAAAACCGATATAGCCAGCAGTCGATTTTTCGTTTAATACTTTTTCAGTATCTGGCATGATGTCGTGAATCATTCCTCGCCATTGAAGTTCCGCTACAAAATTCTTTATCATCTGTTACATGTTACACAAATATAT
>JABHGH010000039.1 GCA_018672145.1 Flavobacteriaceae bacterium | reverse complement strand
GAAGAAAAAGCGGTGATCGCCGTGCAAAAACACAGCATGCTCATTGGCGACCAACAACGCAACACGCAAATTGATGAGGCCTATATGCTCTTGGGAAAGGCACGATTCTACAATGGCCGATATCTACAAGCTTTGGATGCCTTCAATTATGTGATTGACCAACTTCCGAATGCAAATAGTCGTCGGAATGCCCAAATTTGGAAAGCAAAAGTGTTTTTACAACTTCTTCAAGAGCAGCGTGCAGCGGCAATTTTTTTGGAGTTAATAGACCAGAACGAACTCACAGTAACCGAGTATGTAGAGGTGTCTGCTCATTTGGCCAAGGCATATATTGCGCTGAACCAACCTGAAAAAGCAACAAAACCACTTTATAATGCTGCCGCAGGCGTTAAAGACAAAGCCTTGCAAGCTCGTTATTATTATTTGTTGGGTCAGCTTCACGACAATTTGGAACATAAAGATTCCGCTGCGTTGGCTTACCAGAGTGTGATCAACCTCAATCGCCGTATTCCCCGTATTTTTTGGATACATGCAAAATTGAACCAGCTAAACACGAACCAACTTGATTTGGAAAGCACCCAAAAGGCGTATAAAAAACTGACCAAAAACGAAGAAAACAAGAAGTATTTAGATAAAATACACTTTAGCCATGCCTCATATTCGCTTTCTCATTTTGACACGATTGCCGGAAAGAACCTGATCAATGCGAGTTTGCGCACCAACACCAAAGACAAAATGCTTAAAGGACTGGCTTACGAAACGATGGGAGAGGTGTTTTTTGATGAAAATCAATTTGTTACTGCAGGAGCATATCTCGATAGCACACTAAACGTCCTTGAGCCTAAAACACGAAGATTCCGTAAAATCACACGAAAACGCAACAAGCTGAACGACATCATTAAGTACGAGACAAACCGACAAACGTCAGACAGTTTACTAGCGCTAATGACGAAAACGCCAGAAGAGCAAGCAAGCATTTTCACAAGGTATATCGCAGACCTCAAAGTGGCAGATTCACTTCAAAAACAACAACAACAACAAAAACAACAGCAGTCAACGGCGAACACCTCCTTTTTTGACAGTGAATTTTATTTCTATAACAGTGCAATGCGCTCACGAGGAGAAAGTGAGTTTTTCCGCATTTGGGGGAATATCTCAAAAACGGACAACTGGCGATATGCCAATCAGCAAGCCGCGACAGAAACAATAGTAGACACGGCGACAGAAACAGAGCAAAAGATAGAGAAAGCAGTAGAAGTTGACCCACGCTATATGCTGGAAACCTATATCAATCAAATACCGCCACCTGAAGCGAGAGACAGCTTGGTTCAAGTACGCAATACAGCCTACTTTGATGCGGGACTTGCCTATAAAGAACAGTTTGCGGCTTATCTGCAAGCCAAAGATCGTTTATTGACACTGTTGTCGTTTGATTCCGACTATACCCTCCCTTCTTTATATCATTTATATCAGATTGAAGAGGAAACAGGTGGCGCAAAAGCATTGACGTATAAAAATCAAATCATCTCTGAATATCCGAACTCTCAATATGCAGCAATCCTTCAAAACCCAGAAGCGGCGGAGGGTGCATTAGCTCGTTTTGAAGAACGCTACACTTTGCTCGAAGAGCGCTTTAAAGCACAGGCGTTTGAGGAAGTAATTGACCAATCTTTTGACGCAATATTATCCTTACAAGATGAAAATTTACGCTCTCGCTTTTCGTTGTTGCGCGCCCACGCGATTGGTAGGTTAGACGGAATTACGGCATACGAAAGAGCACTTTCGGAAGTTGCGTTGGCATTCCCTAACCAAAAAGCGGGGGAAGAAGCAAGTAGGCGATTGCTTGAAGTCAGAGACTTGAAGCCAAAGGAAGAAAAGGAAGGTGAACGCTATTTGGTTTACTTTGTTTTTGATAGAGCGGATCATGAGTTGACACAAAACCTCCAAAAAAGAGTTGCAGAGATAATTATGCAACAAGGACTCCAAAGTAGCGTAAGAGCAACGATTGATATTTATGATCGCAACACGGAATTTCTAGTGATTCAGCGCTTTACCTCAGAAGAGCAAGCAACGGATTATCGCAACTACCTCCTTAAAAACATTTCGGAATTGTCTAAAAACAAAAATTTTGTAGATTTGACGTCCGCTTTACGCGATGCACTCATTTTCAAAAACCTAACCGTTGATTAATTAAAATGGTATTTAAAGCAAAAAAACAGATGGATAATTCAAGAAACAACATCAAAATCAACTTTATTGAGCCCAACACGAAAGTCATTGGTGAAATCCATTCAGAATCCGACTTTCGGATCGATGGAACGCTTGAAGGAACAGTGCAAACCACAGGGCGTGTAGTTGTTGGTCAAGAAGGAAAAATCAAAGGAAAAATTATCTGCACAAACGCTGATATCATGGGATCTTTTGAAGGGACTATTGAAGCATCTAATCTGCTTTCCATCAAGGCGGAGGGAGTTATTGAAGGTGAAGTCGTTGTTGGAAAATTAGCCGTTGAAGCAGGTGCAATGTTAAACGCACAGTGCTTGATGAAAAAAGCAATCAAATCGTTGCAGCCCGTCGATGAAGAAAAAGCCGAAAAAACCGCCTAAATCTAACTTGCTGCGTTGGGCTACGCTCACGGGATACAGCTTTCAGCTTGGCATTACCATTTATCTTTTTGTCCGTTTAGGCCGATGGCTTGACGCCACTTACGAGACAGATCGATTGTTTACACTACTAGGTGTACTTCTGGGCCTATTCTTGTCCCTTTACATCTTGTTAAAACAACTCAAAAAACTCAACCCATGAGACGCAACCTGCTAAATCTAGTTACAATTTTGCTCTTACTGCTCGCGGTAGCTTTTGGAGTTCACTCTGCTCTGTTGCCAGACACACTTGCTGATCAGTACGACATCATGAAGGGTTGTTATGTAGGAAACTATTTGTTGGCTATTGGGATTTATTGGGCGGTGCTAGCCTGCTACAGAAGGAATGCAGTGCTCGTTGGTTTTGTTTTTATGGGAGGCAGCTTTTTAAAATTTGGATTATTCTTTCTGTTAGTCTATCCTGCCTTTTCCGTAGATGGCACAGCAAGTAGCGGTGAGCTTACTTTATTTTTCATCCCCTACCTGATTTCCTTACTGACTCTTACCTTTTCGGCTTCAAGGGTTTTACAGCGCGCCTAAGGCACTTTATTTTTTGTGCAATTCCATTTTATTTTTATCCCGAAATAAATTACATTTGCAGCCGTCATTCGCATGAAGAAAAAACAATTTATCTCGGCGATTTTTTTTGTCCTAAGTGGCTTCTTTGTTCAGGCATCTGATGAAGCCCTAAAAGACGAAGAAACTTCGGGCGACTTAAAGTCCGAAATCAAGGCCTATATACGTCATCACTTACAAGACACACACGACTTTTCGGTTGGTTCATACACCACAGAAGAGGGTAAGAAAAAGTACATCGGGTTTTCCCTTCCGGTTATTCTATGGGACGATGGACTGGTTGTCTTTTCGTCAGGAAAACTCAAACATGGCAAAGCGGTACACCGTGTAGGATCGAAATACTATAAACTGTATCATGGCAAAATCTACCAAACCAATGCAGAAGGGCTAATCTCCTATGATGCAGACAAGCATGTCACGAATTCCAAACCTTTAGATTTGTCGATGACCAAAAGTGTCATGACCATGTTGTTTACATCTGCTTTGATGTTTTTCTTGTTTAGAGGTCTGGCACAATCCTACAAACGGAACGGAAGCATTGCTTCAGGGGTTGGGCGCTTTTTTGAGCCCATTGTTTTATACATTCGCGATGATATCGCCATCCCCAACATTGGGAAAAAGCATTATAAGAAGTACATGAGTTACCTACTCACCATCTTCTTTTTTATATGGTTTCTAAACATCCTTGGGCTATCCCCATTAGGGATTAATGTTACGGGAAACATTGCTGTCACTTTTGGGTTGGCGTTACTCACATTTTTGATCACCAATCTGACGGCAAATAAAAATTATTGGGCGCATATTTTCTGGATGCCAGGCGTGCCCGTTATTATGAAAATTGTTTTAGCGCCCATAGAATTATTGGGTGTGATCATTAAACCATTTTCATTATTGATCCGTTTGTATGCGAATATTCAGGCGGGACACATCGTATTGATGAGTCTAATTGGGTTGATGTTTATTTTCAACAATTGGCTCGGCAGCAGTTTATCCTTTGTATTGGCATTTGCCATTTCGATCATAGAAGTGCTGGTTGCCTTATTACAAGCGTATATTTTCACCATGCTATCTGCATTGTATTTTGGATTTGCGGTGGAAGAACATGAAGAAGCACATTAACATTATTAATATTTAAAACAATAATCATTATGGAAATTCCAGCAATTGTAGGCGCAGGATTAGTAGTTATCGGAGTAGGAATGGGAATCGGCCGTATCGGTGGTTCAGCTATGGAAGCGATCGCTCGTCAGCCAGAAGCCTATGGAAAAATTCAAACTGCCATGTTGATCGCCGCTGCCCTTATCGAGGGAATCGGATTTGCAGCATTGTTTGCAGTATAGGGCAACAACCTTAATATGTGGGAGGTGTTCGCACGAACCATTTAAGGGATAAATCAAAGAGTATGGAAAAGCTATTGGGAGAATTCTCATTTGGACTGTTTATATGGCAGACCTTCATTGTTGTTGGTCTACTTCTCTTATTGCGGAAGTTTGCTTGGAACCCCATTCTCAATGCGATCGACGATCGTGAGGAGGGGATCAGAAGTGCACTTCAGTCGGCGCAAGACGCTCGTGCTGAAATGCAAAACCTTCAAGCTGACAACGAACGTATCTTGAAAGAGGCACGTGCGGAACGCGATGGACTTTTAAAAGAAGCTAGAGAAATCAAGCAGAAAATGATTGAGGACGCAAAAGAAGAAGCCAAAACACAAGCGGCTCAAATCATGACGCAAGCACAAGCAGCCATCGAAAGTGAAAAACAAGCAGCTATTGCTGATTTAAAGCAAGAAGTGGCATCACTATCGATTGAAATTGCTGAAAAAGTGACCAAGGAGTCTTTGTCAGAAGACAAAAAACAAACCCAACTGGTTGAAAAACTACTCAAAGACGTAAACCTATAATCCATGAAAGGATCTAGAGTCGCCATACGATATGCCAAAGCACTCCTGGCAACTGCTCAAGAAAAGAAGGCAGTTGATCAAGTTGCAACCGATATGGAGGCAGTCTATACGACTTTAGGGAACAGTCATGAGCTTAAGGCCGTCCTCGATAGCCCCGTTATTAGTGCGGAGCTTAAAGGAGAAACTCTAAAAGCGATTTTTGCGAAAAGCTCTTCGCTTGTTAAAACCTTTTTGGCACTTGTCGCCGACAACAACCGTGCGGCTCATCTCGATGGGATTGCACTGAAATACAAACAACTCTATCAAGAGCTCCAGGGCAAACAAGAGGCACACGTCACAACGGCAGTGCCACTTACACCAGCCTTAGAAAAAGCAGTGATGGAGAAAATCAACACCCTGACCGACAAAAAAGTCGAACTAGTCAGCACCGTTGATAAAGACATTATCGGAGGATTTATATTGCGTTTGGGAGACAAGCAATTTGATGCGAGTGTTTCCAACCAACTTCAATCCTTAAAACACAAGTTAAGTAATCGAAAAGCATTAGCATAAGGGACTATGGCAGATGTAAAAGCAGCGGAAGTATCCGCAATCATTAAACAACAATTAACAGGGTTTGACGCAGGCGTTTCACTCGACGAAGTCGGAAGCGTACTTCAAGTCGGTGATGGAATTGCCCGTGTTTACGGTTTGTCTAACGCACAGTACGGAGAACTTGTTTCTTTTGACTCTGGCTTGGAAGGAATCGTACTGAACCTAGAGGAAGACAATGTAGGTGTGGTACTTTTAGGCCCTTCAAAAGGGGTTAAGGAAGGCGACACGGTAAAACGTACGCAACGCATTGCATCGATCAATGTCGGAGAAGGGGTTGTTGGACGAGTGGTTGACACACTCGGAAACCCAATCGACGGAAAAGGGGCCCTAACGGGGCAACTCTATGAAATGCCATTGGAGCGAAAGGCACCAGGGGTAATCTACCGTCAGCCAGTAAACGAACCATTGCAAACAGGAATCAAGTCTATTGACGCAATGATTCCCATTGGAAGAGGACAGCGTGAGTTGGTTATTGGGGATCGTCAAACAGGAAAAACCACAGTTTGTATTGACACCATCCTTAATCAAAAAGAATTTTTTGATGCAGGCGAGCCTGTCTATTGTATTTATGTAGCCATTGGTCAGAAAGCATCAACAGTAGCATCCATTGCCAAAGTATTGGAAGACAAAGGAGCACTTGCCTACACAACGATTGTTGCGGCAAACGCATCCGACCCTGCGCCAATGCAAGTATATGCTCCTTTTGCAGGAGCTGCAATTGGGGAGTACTTTAGAGACACAGGTCGTCCAGCTTTGATTATCTATGATGATTTGTCCAAACAAGCAGTTGCCTATCGCGAGGTGTCGCTATTGCTTCGTCGCCCACCAGGACGTGAGGCCTACCCAGGTGACGTTTTCTACTTACACTCACGCCTATTGGAGCGTGCTGCCAAAGTCATCAATGACGATGAGATTGCAAAAAACATGAATGACCTTCCAGAATCACTTAAGCCGATTGTCAAAGGGGGAGGGTCACTTACCGCGTTGCCGATTATCGAAACCCAAGCGGGGGACGTTTCGGCCTATATCCCGACCAACGTAATTTCGATTACTGACGGTCAGATTTTCTTAGAATCAGACTTGTTTAACTCTGGAGTTCGTCCTGCGATTAACGTTGGTATTTCGGTATCACGTGTAGGAGGTTCGGCACAGATTAAATCCATGAAGAAAGTTGCAGGTACGTTAAAACTTGACCAAGCACAATTCCGTGAGCTTGAGGCCTTTGCCAAATTTGGCTCTGACCTTGACGCTGCCACACTGAATGTAATTGAAAAAGGGCGTCGCAACGTTGAGATACTGAAGCAAGCGCAAAACGATCCATTTACGGTCGAAGATCAAGTGGCGATTATCTATGCGGGGTCTAAAAATTTGTTGCGTGAAGTTCCAGTGAATAAAGTCAAAGAGTTTGAGCGCGCCTATTTGGAGTTACTCAACGCAAAACACCGTAAGGTGCTTGATGATTTAAAAGCAGGTAAACTGACGGACAAAGTCATTGAGACGCTGACCAAAGTGGCATCGGATCTATCGGCAAATTATAAATCATAACGAGGAAATAAGCAATGGCAAATCTTAAAGAAATTCGTAATCGGATTGCATCGGTCTCCTCGACCATGCAGATCACTAGCGCCATGAAAATGGTGTCGGCTGCGAAGCTTAAGAAAGCGCAAGATGCCATTACGGCCATGCGACCTTACGCCAACACCCTGACGGAACTTCTTCAAAACCTCAGTGGTTCGATTGAAGACGCTTCAGGAAGTGCTTATGCCAACGAACGACCTGTAGAAAAAGTACTATTGGTGGCCATTACGTCCAACCGTGGACTGTGTGGCGGATTCAACTCGAGCATTATCAAAAAGATCATTGCGCAACGCAACGGAGTCTATGCGGGGAAGCAAGTAGAGGTCTTTACTATTGGGAAAAAAGGAAATGATATCCTGAGTAAAGAATTTACTGTAACGGATAACCGTGGGGATGTTTTTGACGATTTAACCTTTGCCAATGTGGCTGCTGTTGCCGATCAGCTAATGGAGTTGTATGCATCAGGGGCTTATGACCGTATCGATTTGGTTTATAACCGCTTTAAAAATGCTGCCACCCAAATCGTAACTCCTGAACAATTTTTACCGATAGTTCCTGTTACAGAAAAAACCGCATCGACTTCCGATTATATTTATGAGCCAGCACAGGCAGAGATCGTGAGTATGCTGATCCCCAAAGCACTCAAAACCCAACTGTTTAAAGCACTCCGCGACTCGTTTGCGAGTGAACACGGCGCACGAATGACGGCCATGCATAAGGCCACAGATAACGCCACTGAGCTCCGAGACCAACTCAAGCTCACCTACAACAAAGCTCGCCAAGCGGCGATTACCAACGAAATTCTTGAAATCGTTGGTGGCGCGGAGGCGCTCAACGGTTAGTAGGATTTTATTTCTTTTTTCTACCTTGCATAGCATGAACTATTTATATAGTATAACTATTGCCTGTTTGATAATGAGTTGCAGTACGTTTTCACGGGTGACTCAGCCGATCTTTATGGACGCACTTCAAGTCGAAAACCCACCTTTCGAAGTGAGGGAACTTTCCGTGACTCCTTGGGCAGCGGGGCGACAAGAAGGTGGCACGGGACTCCTTTTCAAACTGACGTTGAGTGAGCCTTTTGCCACGCTGGACAGTATTTACTACAACGGTAACACAACCGTCTGGAAACGAGACACAAGTCAACCCAACGCAGCCGTTTACACGGCCAATCAAGCTTCAAAAAATCATCCTAAAAAGAACCTGATTCTCGACGGGAATTCCCAAAAAGAATACGGCAACACTCCACCAATAAAGCCCACCAACCAAGCGGCCATTTTTTATCGTAAAAACAACAGACCACAAGTATACCTTGTCACGGAAATCAAACGCCTCCCCACAATCAACTATATGTAGTTTGGCAATCGTGTCGAATCGCCGTACTTTGGGGCTAAATTTAGGTGCTTGTTCAACCCGAGACAGTTTATCAAAGAAACCTTTATCTATGGGATAGCCACGATCATTCCTCGTGTGCTCAATTTCTTGCTTGTTCCCTTACACACCCAATCCCTTCCCGTTACCGATTACGCCGAAAACACGGCCTTTTACGTTTATGCAGCCTTTTTTAATGTCTTGCTCACCTATGGCATGGAAACTTCCTTTTTCCGTTTTTTCACTGATCGCAAACAAAAAGACCGTGTGCTTGGCACCGCCACCATCTCATTGTTGATCACCACTGCGTTTGTGTTTGTCGTATTATTTGCACAAGCGGCGCCCATCGCTGCGTTTGTGGGGATGAGCACCTACCACTTTACCTTGCTATTGGGGGTATTGTTGTGTGACACCTTGGTGGTAATACCTTTTGCCCACCTCCGCGCATCGGGAAAGGCAAACCGATTTACCTCTCTCAAACTTCTCAACGTGGGACTTTACACGGGACTCAACCTTGTGTTTTTGTGGTGGATTCCTCGCACGGATGGGCTGTTTTTACAAGACGACCCTGTGCAATATGTATTTATCGCCAACTTTGTGGCGAGCGCAACGGTTTTTCTTTTTGTGTTGCCGTTTTATTTCCGACTATCTTGGCAATGGAGCAGGCCGATACAGCGACAAATGCTCCGCTATGGAGCCCCCATCATGATTGCGGGCTTGGCTTTTGTGGTCAATGAAAATCTCGACAAACTACTGATCAGGCACTATATCGACGACGCGACAATGGGGGCGTATAGCGGGTGCTACAAACTGGCGGTGTTTATGACTCTATTTGTACAGGCATTTCGCTTAGGAGCAGAACCATTTTTTTTCAAATACGCTAAACAAAAAGACGCACCTAAAGTGTATGCGTTGATCCTAAAATACTTTGTCATTTGTGGCTGTGTCTTATTGATAGGGGTTTGTGTTTTTCTCGAGCCACTCAAGGAGTTACTTATTCGGAATGAAAGATACTGGATTGCCATTCAGATTGTGCCAATTGTCCTGCTTGCCAATCTGTTTTTTGGGATTTATCACAACCTATCGGTGTGGTATAAGATCACCGACCGAACACAGATAGGAATGTATATTTCGGTTGGAGGTGCACTGGCCACCATTGGGTTAAATGTTTGGTTGATTCCTTCCATTGGGTTTATGGGAGCAGCTTGGGCAACACTTTTGACCTATGGCGCAATGGCTACCGTTTCCTATTTGCTCAGCCGCCGATACTATCCGATCCCTTATGCTATGGGGCGACTGGCACTCTATCTCCTAACATCGATAGGGATTGCGGGCGTTTACATTTATCAATTTCCAGGGAGTCTATATTTGGGAACGCTCATGCTTTTTGTATTTTTGTTATTGAGTTTCTTTTTGGAGAAGAACGAATTAAAACAACTTTTTGCCAATGACCATTCGAATCGTTAACAAATCAGATCACGCCCTACCCGCTTATGAAAGTGAGGCCTCGGCGGGAATGGATCTGCGCGCTCAGCTCGACGAAGCTATTGTCCTTACACCACTACAGCGTGGCATTGTTAAAACAGGACTTTTTATCGAACTACCTATAGGGGTGGAGGCGCAAGTGCGACCACGCAGTGGGATGGCAATCAAACACGGCATCACCGTATTGAACGCACCGGGAACGATAGATGCAGACTACCGCGGAGAGATTGGAGTAATATTGGTTAACTTGTCAGACACGCCTTTTACGATCAATCATGGCGATCGCATTGCGCAATTGGTTATCGCCAAACATGAAACGATTACATGGAAACAAACCGATAAACTCAGTGACTCCGCCAGAGGAACAGCGGGGTTTGGGAGCACCGGAATAAAATAAAAAAATGAACATTATAGTACCCATGGCCGGACGCGGCTCACGCTTACGACCACATACACTAACCACACCAAAACCCTTACTGCCTGTAGCAGGAATGCCAATTGTCAGTCGTTTGGTACGTGACATTGTTAACTTACTCGACATGCCTGTTACCAACATTGGGTTTGTTCTTGGCGATCCTATTTTTTTTGGAGACAACGTGGTTGTTGAGCTTGAAAAGCTTGCAAAAAGTGTAGGCGCAAAAGCACATATTTTTCGTCAGTTTCAGGCTCTAGGAACGGGACATGCCATCATGTGTGCCGAACCATTACTTTCTGGACCAACCGTTATCGCATATGCGGACACATTGATCCGTGCAAATTTTCATTTGGACACCCAAGCCGATGCGACGATTTGGGTGAATAAGGTCAAAAACCCACAAGCCTATGGCGTTGTCGAATTGAACAACAAAGGCGATATCAGTGGACTCGTCGAAAAACCCGAGAGCTTTGTGTCAGATCTTGCCGTCATCGGGATTTACTATTTCAAGGAAGCAGCAGACTTAAAAAATGAGTTGATGGCTGTTTTGCAGGAAAACCTCACTCGCGGTGGGGAATACCAAATCAATGATGGGATTTTGCGCATGATACAAAAGGGAAAGCGATTCACCTCCGCCGAAGTCTCCCATTGGATGGACTGTGGAAATCCCACCATCACCATTAAAACCAACCAACGCATGTTGCAGTTGCTCGCTGATGAAGGGGAGACTTTGGTTGGGGAGCATACAAACGAAAATAGTACGATTATCCCACCTTGCTTCATTGCGGAAGGCGTTGTTTTACACAACAGTACGGTTGGCCCCTATGTGTCAATTGGCAAGGGAACACGGATTGAGAACAGCACCATTGAAAACAGTATTATCCAGTCTGAAAGTGAATTAAAACAGGTCACGCTCAAAGATTCCATGATTGGAAACCATGTCAAATACAACGGGTCATTTTCCTCCGTTAGTTTGGGAGATTTTTCAGAACTAAAATAGTAAGGATGCAACGGATATTGTTTCTTGGAGCTGTTCTTCTTAGCATCGCAGGTTGCGGCACCATAAGACCAAAAGCAGAGACCGTTGAAGTAAAGAACACCAAAGAGTTGTTGTTGCGATCAAACATGCTTTGGCCCAAGCTTAAGACCGTACAATTGCGTGGTTCACTTACCGCAAAACAAGGCAAGACAAACCAACGCATCACAACAACACTCCGGATTGCATTGGAGGAGTTTATTTGGATAAATGCCTCGATGATCGTTCCCTTGGGTCGCGCGAAGATTGATAAAACGGGCGTTGCATTTTATGAGCAAATCGGAGAGACCTATTTTGAAGGAGATTTCTCGGCGATTAAACAAGCTCTCGGTTTGACACTTGCTTATGAAGAAATTGAAAACAGTTTACTTGGAATTCCGCTATACCCAACGGCTTTACGCAGGGCTCGATTGCGCAAGAACAATGAAGGGTATGTACTTACTGCTCGTCAGGGCAACAAAAGATTGAGCTGTACGCTTAACGCTCAGTTTTTTCTAGTCAGCCAAACGCTTTCGGTTGGGGGTGAGCAATTAGCGATACGTTATGGAGATTATAAAAAAATAGCGGGGCAATGGATCCCAATGCAAGTCCGTTACATGGGGGAAGCCAAAGGACAAGCTGTGGAACTCAGCTTTGAATTTCGCAAAGCCGAGCTTGACAAAGCTCTCCGCGTACCATTTAATATTCCAAAATCGTATACTCGCTTATGATGAGGAAATTTTTATTGGGATTATTATTGATCGGCCTTTGTGGGACCATGCGGGGGCAAGATGCACGTGGGCGATTGGAAGCCCAACGCAAACAACTCCAACAAGAGATTGTTCAGATTAATGGCATGCTCAAAAAGAACAAATCGAAAAAGACAGACGCCCTGGAAACATTGGAGGATTTGTTTCTTAAAATCGATCGTTCGCGTGAGCTTCTTCGTTTGACCAACCGCCAAATCAACGGACTATCAAACCAAATTAAATCGAACCAAAGTAAGATTGATGCCTTGGTGGAGGAGTTGGAGATTTTGAAACAGGACTATGCTTCCATGATTGTGAAGTCGCGTAAAAATGCTTCCCAACAAAACCGACTCATGTTTTTGTTTTCATCCGACAATTTTTGGCAAGCCATTAAGCGGGTTCGTTATATGAAGCAGTATACTGCCTACCGCAAGCAACAGGGTGTAAAGATTGAGCAAAAAACGCAAATCTTACGGCAGCTCAACATCACACTCAACAAGCAAAAAGCCGTAAAAGAAGAACTCTTGGCTGACAATCGTAAGGTTCAGGCCCAATTTGAACGAGACCGTAAAACACAAGAAAAGGTGCTTTCAAAGTTGCGTTCTAAGGAAAGTAGCTATGCTGCACAGATCAAAAAGAAGCAACGACAAACGGCAAAAATTGACAAGGAGATCAACCGTCTGATTCGAGAGGCGATTGCAGCATCGAATAAAAAAGCAGGCACAAAAAACGTCAATTTTGCGCTTACACCAGAAGCAAAAGCCCTTGCGGCTAGTTTTACAGCGAACAAAGGGCGACTGCCTTGGCCTGTTCGAAAGGGCGTTGTTACCCAAAAGTTTGGAACGCAACCTCATCCCGTGGTGCGCACAACGACCATTAAGAGCAATGGTGTGACCATTGCCACAAGCCCTGTTACGGCGGCAAGAGCTGTTTTTGAAGGAACGGTACTCAACATTGTGCAATTTCAAGGAAGCAACCCGATTGTGCTTATTCAGCACGGAAACTATGTCACCGCCTATAAAAACTTGGCAACAGTTTTGGTGAAAAAAGGAGAGAAAGTAATTGCAAAACAAGAAATCGGAACGATTTTCACTAACCCAACAACACAACGAACAACCTTGCAGTTTAGTGTGTTTTACAATACCACTCCTAAAGATCCTGCGCAGTGGATTTTTCAAATGAGATAGTTGCAAAGGAATATTTTACAATTATATTTATGACTAATAATGAAGCGAAATAAAATGATAAAATCGATTTTTCTTTCACTTAGCGCGTTGTTTATTTCAGCCCACGGATTTTCTTCTGATTGGGGACAAACAGGTCATCGTGTCATTGGGTTTGTTGCCCAGCAACACTTGTCCGAAGCAGCAGCAGCAGCGATTGATGACTTGTTGGACGGAGAATCCTTAGCCTTTGCCTCTACTTATGGCGATGAAATTCGTTCGATCAAATCCTATAAAAATTATGACCCTTGGCACTATGTCAACATGCCTTTGGACAAACGCTATGCAGAAGTAGAGCCTAGCGAAAAAGGGGATGTGTTTCAAGCGATAAAGCATTGTTTGGGCGTATTACAAGACACTTCTACTAGCAGAGAAGACAAAGCATTTCATTTGCGTTTGTTGGTTCATTTTGTGGGTGACATTCACCAACCATTGCACGTAGGCCGCGCGGAAGACCGAGGAGGGAATGGGATTAAAGTCCTTTGGTTTGGGAAAAAGAGTAATATTCACCGTGTTTGGGATAGTGAGATGATCAATGGTTATCAAATGAGCTATACGGAACTCGCACAAAACCTTCCACGACACTCTGAAGTTGAGCAAGAAGCGATTGCTACAACGCCATTATCGCAGTGGGTTGATGAATCACAGGGCTACGCCAAGCAAATTTATGGTGATGTTGAGCAAGACCAACGACTGGGTTATGCCTATCAGCGAATTCATTTTCCGACGGTTCGTTTTCGACTTTATGCAGCAGGACTACGCCTCGCCCACGTGCTAAACGAAACATTTGCTACTAGCAAAAGCAAAGGCTAGCGAACAACTAATTTCTCTGTAAAAATTTGCTGTTGCACAT
>JABHGH010000145.1 GCA_018672145.1 Flavobacteriaceae bacterium | reverse complement strand
CTTTTTCGAATGTCATGCTTTCTGTCAAAAGGAATAAGTGATTGAATATCAATGATCTCAATTTCTATACCCATCTTTTGAAGTTCTTGGGCTGCTGCGATCACAAGACGTAAGGTCGATCCGTAAGAAACAACGGTAAGGTCTGCTCCATGACGCATCAATTCTACCTCACCCAATGGGACGCAAAATTCCCCGAGATTACTTGGCTGTTTTTCTTTTAATCGATAACCATTGAGTGATTCGATGACAAGTGCTGGATCTTGTCCTTCAAGTAGGGTATTGTACATTCCTGCTGCTTGTGTCATGTTCCTAGGCACTAATATGTACATTCCACGAAGAAAATGTACAAGTCCACCCATAGGAGACCCTGAATGCCATATTCCTTCCAGACGATGTCCTCGTGTTCGAATGATTAATGGAGCAATTTGCTTGCCGTTTGTTCGATAGTGTAAAGAGGCCAAGTCATCACTCATGATTTGGAGAGCATACAGTACATAATCAAGATACTGAATTTCCGCAATTGGTCGAAGTCCACGAAGAGCCATCCCAATTCCCTCACCAATAATAGTTGCTTCTCGAATACCGCGATCGGCAACACGATTTTCCCCGAAAATTTCTTGTAACCCCTCTAAACCTTGATTTACATCCCCAATTTTACCAGCATCTTCTCCAAAAATAAGAAGCTTATCAAATTTGCTCAATAGTGCTCTAAAGTTTTCACGCAACACAATTCTTCCATCTACATGTAATGTATCTTCTGCGTAAGCAGCTGGAATAGGGGATACATTTAAAGAAGAAGTTGGGTATTCGTTGTATAATGCACTGCTAAATTTAGGTTGAGTGGCATTGATGTAATCTGCAATCCAATTTTTGAGATCATTAGATTGGTCGTTTGAATTTACACGAAGTTTTCGTGTCGCTTTTCGTGCTAACGAAGCAATCTTTTTTCGAGTTGGCACTTTGTCTCTTTCCAGCAGAGTTACCTCTTTTTGTAGTTCTTGATCGTTGCTATTTTTAAGAATTTTCACAAGCTCTTTGGCTTCTGTTTGTATGGGCTGTAAACTCGCTTTCCAAGCATCTTCTTTTGCTTTTTTAGCAATTTGCTTTGCTTCTTGTTGAACTTCATCGAGCTCTGATTCCGTGGCAATTTTGCTATCAATAATCCACGTTTTAAATTTTTGATTGCAATCGTGTTCTTTTTCCCAATCCAAGCGACCTTGTGACTTATATCTTTCTTGTGACCCTGATGATGAGTGGCCTTGTGGTTGTGTGAGTTCTGTAACGTGAATCAATACGGGAATGTGACGTGTTCGTGCAATTTGTCCCGCTTTCTGAAAAGTGTCAATCAAAGCTGGGTAATCCCATCCACAAACGGTAAAAATCTGAAATCCTTTTTTTGATTTTGTTTGTTGAAAGCCTGCAAGAGCTTCGGAGATACTCCCTTTGGTGGTTTGAAAACTATTGTCAACAGAAATTCCATATTCGTCATCCCAGACACTTATGACCATTGGAATTTGATGCACTCCAGCAGCGTTAATAGATTCAAAAAATAATCCTTCGCTCGTACTTGCATTTCCTATCGTACCCCAAGCAACTTCATTTCCTTGATTTGAAAACTTTAAATCTTTGAATAGTTTTTCTTGACGATAAAGTTTGGAGGCCATAGCAAGACCAACAAGTCGTGGCATTTGAGATGCGGTACAAGAAACATCAGAACTGGAATTGAATCGATCTGTTTGGTTTAGCCAGTTCCCTGAGGAGTCAATCAGGTCCGTATTGTAATGTCCACCCATTTGTCTCCCCGCTGACATTGGCTCATGAATAGGATCGGTATGGGCATATAAACCAGCAAATAGCTGCTGAGGACTCAGAGAGTCAATCGCCATCATAAAGGTTTGATCTCTATAATATCCAGAACGAAAATCTCCTTTTTGAAACGCCTTAGCCATTGCAATCTGCGGCAATTCTTTTCCATCACCAAATATTCCAAATTTGGCCTTTCCTGTTAACACTTCTTTGCGTCCGAGCAAGCTAACAGCTCTGCTGACACAAACGGTGAGATAGTCTTTTAAGATTTCTGTCTTAAAAGACGCAAATGAAATTTTTGAGGTTTCTTGTATCATTAGATTTTCGGCCACAAATCTACAAAATTTGAATGGGAACTTCTTGACCTGTGCCTAATTGTCAGAACCAACTTCTGGTAAATAGCGAAATAATATCATTCCCTTTTAACGAAAGTGTGAATCGAATTTTAGTACTGTATTTGTTGTCATTGACTTCCCATCCAAGGTTGGAGTACACTGGAAAATAAAGTTGTAAGTAGTCTTGCACCAAGTTTAAACCTATCCCAGCATCATAGATGAATGATGCATCTTTCTCTTTATTTTTCACAAAGCCTAAATCACCATACATTTCCAACCCACGCCATATGGTGGTGCTTAGATTGCTCGCTAAAACCCACTGATTAGCTTGCACCACTGGAATAAATGACTTAAAGCCTGCATCTCCCTTTACATATTGTTGGCTAAATATTCCTGTTGTCTCTGATCGCCCAAGAAGATTGTAGTTAAACGAATAGTCATTGACTCGCGAAACACCAAAATTAAAGTTGTTTGTATTTGTCTTATTTGTCAATGCACCAAAGAAAAAGCGATAACTGTATTGTCGGGCTTGAGAATAATATTTGCGTTTTTTAAAGGATGCCGATAACTTAGAAAATGAATCTCCAATTTGGGCTGAAACACCAAATGTTCTCGAAGCGGAACTACTACTCTTAATTATTGAATAACCCACAACAGCTGTATTGTAGGCTATTGTCGATTTTGATAGAATGTTCTGTTGATGAAGTGAGACGAATTGTGCGCTAAGAATAGAACGCTTGTTGCTTGCCAAACCTTCTGGCCTGAAAACGGCACTAAATGAAGGAGAAAAACGATAATATCTTTGATTGGTATCAAAGTGATAAGATTGAAAACCGAGGCCGTAGTTTAAGGCAGCTAATTTCGTTTGCTGAAAATAAGCCCTGTGACTAATTGAAAATGAACCACTTACACTTTTTTCTTTTGATGCATACTGTGGTGAAACGACAAAACTTGTAGGCTGTTTCATGATCAATCCATTATGAAGAATAAGCCCCATCAAAACCCCATCATAAGCATTAAATGAAAAGTTAGGCGCATAATAAACTGAAGGGGCATGTGAGGTTGGAATATCTTCAAACAGTCGAAAGCGAGCTTGACGCTTGGAAAAATTCGGTGAAAAATCCAAATTGTTATTGTTGACATTTACCTCCAATACATCTTGGTCTGGGTTAATAACAATCTTGTCTACTTTATGCTTGTCGATCGATAGGATTTGTGATTTTTTACCGCCTGTTAACCAACGAGAGGAAATAATTTGGTGATCTAGATAATAGTCGAGTTTTACTGGGTTTTTTGCTGCAGTTTTGTTTATGAGTTCTATCTCTACATTGTTTTTATTTTGCTCGATTATTTTAAGTTTATAATCAGTTAGCCCTGTTTCTTTTACATAGCCATCATAAAACCAATTTGTATCATCACCAAAAACGTGCTGAAGTAAACGCTCAAAAGATCTGGATTTTGTAATGTTTCGGCTTGTGAAATAGCTAAAAATAAGTTCATCAATTGCTGATTTACCTTGTGTTTTCTCTATAATACGAAGTCCCATTGCAGTCCGTGCACGTTGTGTGATTAGACGATTGTATTTTGTTAAATCTTGACTAGGTGTTTGCAATGGTTGCGTCAAGTTTCTTCGGTACGCAAAACCCGCTTGCAATACATTTTTATAAGAAAATGATGTTTTTGCAAATTCATATGATGATAGAAATGGAAAAGTGCTTAGATTTCCAATCAATCTTAGGTCTGAAAAATAAGTTTCGACATAGCGGATAAATAAATATTGAGCCAAACCATTTGCTAACCAACTGTTATTGCGATAACTAGTAGGGAATTGTTCTTGAATACATTTACGAATCAGTGTTTGAACTGCTTTGAGTTCAAATTGCTCATTTTGTGGAATTGACTTTAGAGTATTTAATAATAAATCAAACCCTATAATAGGCATTTCATCGTAGAACTTCATATCTAGGATGTATGGTTTATCATTAACATTACCAAAATAAAGGGTTAAATAGTCGTGAATTCTGGCAATAGATAATACTTTATTTTCAAGATCATCGAAGTCATGAATCAGATTTGTATGGATTTCCATTTTTTCGCTGGGGATTCGACGGAAGCTATTTTCTTTTTGAAGGTAAAAGGATAAATCCCTTGTGAGTTGCACATCACTTTTCCAGCAATTTTTTTCTTCTTTTTTTTGTCCTCGAATTGGAATGGTAAGGGTGTAATCGTCAGGGTAGCATAAAGAAAGTTTGACATTTGCATGTCGCTTGCTCATGTCATTAAATCCAAGGTTTGAATCTAGCTCCCATCGTGGATGATCTGTGCGGTATGCAAAAGTTAAAAATCCATTAGAAAAATAAATTTCATTCTTGTTACTGACTCCGTATCCTGTGAACTTAGAAGATGGAAGTTTAAGGGTGTAATTTGCTGAGAACGTAAATCGATCGCCAGCTTGAACAGGATTTGTAGGAATTATCGCTATGATATCAGGTTGATCAATCAAACGTACCCACTGTAATTCGTGTTTAGATGATTTTAGTTGTTTAATAGTTGTACTCCCTTTGTCGGCGGAAAGAGATTTTTCGAATTGAAAGTTAAATTCTTCTGAAATTTTACGAGCCAAAGGGGTATTTGTGTTCGAATAAGAATGATTCCAATCATAGAGATAGAGTGTGTCAATTTGTTCAGAACCTTGATGAACGAATTGAAATTCTTGCTGCACATAAATTGTTCCCATTGATGGGTCAACTGAAGCATCTATTATATAAGAATGTTGAGCAAAGGATAGAGTGCTCAGAAGTAAAAAGAATGGGTAAAATAATGTGCGCACAGTTAGAAATTTGGTCCTGTCTCTGTTGCTAAATAGAATTTTTTTAGAATGTCAATGACCTCATCAGGAGTGTCAACACAGATAAACAGGTCTAAATCAACTTCACTAATCGTTTTATTCTTTTCAATCAGTGTGTTTTTTAGCCAGTCAACAAGTCCGCTCCAAAAAGATTTTCCAACCAATAT
>JABHGH010000130.1 GCA_018672145.1 Flavobacteriaceae bacterium | reverse complement strand
ATGCGTAAAAAAAACACAATACCCGATACAGCCAAAGCCGTGGGAAGAATAGCAAATTCTTTTGCGTTTCCCATAAAAATCTCTAAAACCATAATGCCAATCGCCATAGCATAGCCCAATCGCTTGGCACCAACTACACCCAGTACTTGAGGGATGGTTTTGATCTTCGGATTATCACGATTCAGGTCACGGATTTCAAAAGGAAGGAGCGTGGCGAGAGTCCACAAAAAGAACTGTGTCCAAAACAATCCCACAACATAATTGAGGGGGTAGCCCTGGTCAACCAAGGGTAAAAGGACTGTCACGGAAGCCCAACAAAAAGCAACGACAAATGATTTGAGATAACGCCACTGACGAAAACCTCCTAAAAATTTACCTTCCGGTAGTTCATACAAAAAGCCAAACGCACCAATGAAAGCAGCGCACAAGAGTGTGTAAGGACACAGAAACATAGCAGAAAATCCACCAACGAGAGCAAGTACAATGGTAAACACAAGAATGGGTGTACGATTGTGTTTATCAGCTGTTTTGGATGCGGTGTAATGAATAAAGTTATAGATTAGAACAGTGTTGCAAAACACAAAAAGGTAGAGAGCGGGTTGGAATACTAGTCCAAAAGCCAAATGTGTAATGGTCAAAAGAGACAATACGGCAAGTGCAACGTGAATATTTGCGTAGATATAAAGACGAAAGATCGACATTGGGCCAGTTTGTATTTTTTGTAAATATAGCCAACGCAATGGTTAAAAACTTTGTGAATATCGAAACTGAAAAAAGTAGAATGAAACTCACATAATGTTACATTTGTAAGAACAAGAAAGTAAGTATTGAAAACGAATCATTTTGCATACCGTCACCTTGGTCCACGAACAAATGAGGTAAACAAAATGCTAGCCTCTTTACAGGCAGACTCACTAGACCAGCTTTGTTCGGAAACGATTCCGTCCACTATTCGCTTGCAAACCGACATGGATCTTCCGACAGCAATGAGCGAAGCCGCATACAGCCGTCACATCGATGAACTAGGTGCAAAAAACAAGATCAACAAAAGTTACATTGGGTTAGGCTATCACCCCACGCACTTGCCAGCAGTGATTCAGCGTAATGTGTTGGAAAACCCGGGTTGGTACACCGCCTACACACCCTATCAAGCCGAAATTGCACAAGGACGTCTCGAGGCAGTTCTCAATTTCCAAACCATGGTTTGTGAACTGACAGGGATGCCGCTTGCCAATGCCTCATTACTGGACGAAAGCACTGCCGCCGCCGAGGCTATGAGCATGCTTTTTAGCTTGCGTACCGCAGAGAAAAAAAAGAATAAAGCCCATTTGTTTTTTGTAGATGAACATATACTTCCACAAACACTTGCGGTGTTAAAAACCCGTGCCACTCCCATCGGGATTGAACTTGTTGTTGGTAGCTCAATCACATGGTCACCAACCTCTGATTTTTTTGGTGCGATATACCAATATCCTGGTCAAAACGGAGAAATCATTGACCTCAAAACTGCTATTGAAAACGCACAAGGTATGGAAGTCAAAACTGCCGTTGCAGCAGACATCATGAGTCTGACGCTTCTGGAAGCACCCGGAGTCTATGACGCCGATGTGGTGGTGGGAAGCACCCAACGTTTTGGTATTCCCATGGGCTATGGCGGGCCGCATGCCGGCTATTTCGCAACAAAAACCGAATATAAACGCAGTGTACCCGGACGTATTATTGGCGTTACCCAAGACATACAAGGGAACCACGCCCTTCGCATGGCATTGCAAACCAGAGAACAACATATCAAGCGTGATCGTGCGACCTCCAACATCTGTACCGCGCAAGTTTTACTCGCTGTCATGGCCGGTATGTATGCAGTGCACCATGGCCCTAAAGGATTGCGCCAACTGGCAACTCAAATCCATAACCTCACTCAAAAGCTCTATCACGGTCTTGTTGAAAAAAGCATCAAGGTCGTTAATAAACATTTTTTTGATACGATCACTGTGAACTGCCCAACAGAAAAGGTGCAAGCAGCCGCATTGGAAAGAGGAATCAACCTGAATATTATCAACGACCAGCGTTTGTCAATTTCACTGCATGAACTTACAAATGATGCGGATGTTGATGAGTTGATTAGGCTTTTTGAGCATGTAAAACAATCTCCTTCTATTGACAATGAGAATGAAATAGGTATTCCCCCTTTTGCCAAACGGGCGACCTCCTATCTGGCGCAAAGTGTTTTTCATGAATACCAGTCCGAGTCATCTCTGATGCGTTATATCAAACGACTCGAACGAAAAGACTTATCGCTTACCCACAGCATGATTCCCTTAGGTTCTTGTACGATGAAACTAAACGGAGCAGCACAGTTGCTTCCATTGAGTATGCCTGCTTGGGGGGGCATTCATCCCTTTGCCCCGCTCGATCAGGTCGAAGGATACCAAGAGGTTCTTCACGAACTCGAGGAATATTTGTCTATTGTCACTGGTTTTGCAGGCACTTCTCTACAGCCAAACTCCGGAGCACAAGGAGAGTTTAGCGGATTGATGGTCATTCGCTCTTATCACGAATCTCGTGGTGAGTCAAATCGTAATATCTGTTTGATCCCATCGTCTGCACATGGCACCAATCCCGCATCTGCCGTTATGGCTGGTATGCGTGTGGTCGTTGTTGGTACGGATAAACATGGAAACATCAATAAAGATGAATTGCGCGAAAAGGCAACAGAACATGCTGATCATCTCGCAGCATTGATGATTACATATCCATCAACACATGGAGTGTTTGAGTCATCGATTCAAGAAATCACAAAAATTATTCACGACTGCGGGGGACAGGTATATATGGATGGTGCAAACATGAATGCGCAAGTTGGATTGACCAATCCGGCCATCATCGGTGCAGATGTATGTCACCTGAATCTTCATAAAACCTTTGCCATTCCGCATGGAGGCGGTGGACCCGGAGTCGGTCCCATTTGTGTGGCGGCGCACCTCGTTTCTTTTCTGCCATCTCACCCAACACAACCAAACAATGAATTTCCTATCACAATTTCGGCAGCACCATGGGGATCCGCACTCATTTGTTTAATATCGTATGCTTATATACGTATGCTTGGCGCAAAAGGACTGCGACGTGCAACCGAAATAGCCATTCTCAACGCAAACTACATCAAATCAAAACTGGAAAAACATTACGACATTCTCTATAAAGGCGAGTCTGGTCGAGCAGCACATGAATTTATTATTGATTGCCGCCCGTTCAGAGAAAAAGGAATTGAGGTTGTGGATATTGCCAAACGATTGATGGACTATGGTTTTCATGCGCCAACAGTATCGTTTCCCGTTGTCGGCACCATGATGATCGAACCAACCGAAAGCGAAGACAAAGCCGAACTAGATCGTTTTTGTGAGGCGATGATTGCCATCCGATTTGAAATTGAAGGGAGTCATGATAAACAAGAAAACAATATTTTGCGAAACTCTCCACACACTCTCAGCTTAATCAGTGCCGACGATTGGCCTTTCCCATACAGTCGGTCAGAAGCTGCTTATCCGCTGGATTTTGTTCGTCAAAACAAGTTCTGGCCAAGTATTCGACGAACTGATGAAGCCTTTGGAGATCGTAATCTAATTTGTACTTGTGCGCCGATCGAAGTTTATCAATTGCCCGAAGAATAATATTAACAAACAGTATGTCAGATTATTGTAATATATTTATGTTCAATTAATTGTCATAGCCAATTCGTTGTCCTATTTTTGGGCATCGTAGCAATTTTTAGATTTTCAATGACGAGCCACCAGAATGTGGTTAGTTTTGAATAAAACCGCAAACAAATGGGTGTCAAGATTACAGGTACTGGGTGTTATATTCCCGAAAACATCACAGCAAATCGAGATTTTTTACAACATGCCTTTTATCAATCTGACGGTACGCCCTTTTCGATTGACAATCAATCCATAATCGAGAAATTTCAATCGATAACAGGGATCGCAGAGCGTAAATACGCCAAAGACCATAACATGGCAAGCGACCTTGCGACCTTTGCTGCGGAACGAGCAATAGAAGACGCAAACATTGATCCTGAAGAAATTGACTACATTATCATTGGGCATAATTTTGGGGATGTTGCACATGGCCAATCTCATTCTGATATGCT
>JABHGH010000035.1 GCA_018672145.1 Flavobacteriaceae bacterium | reverse complement strand
CCTTGTTGCTGGTCTGCATCATCTGATTTTTTCAACTCAACTAATGCGCGCTCAAAATCATCAACCACTGGAAGCAAAGCAGTCACTAGTTCTTGTGCAGCTGTTTTGAAAAGGTCTATGCGTTCTTTGGAAGTGCGTTTTTTGTAATTCTCGAATTCAGCAAATAGACGCAGGTATTGATCTTTCTCTTTATCAAAACTTGACTGTAACTCATCGATCTTCTTTTGAAACTCACTGGAAGAGTCTTTCTTTTTAGGTGCTGTCTTCGTTGTGCTTTTTTTTGGGTTGGTTTTAGCCATTTCAATTTTTTATATAACTATTGACAAAAGTAACGCCAAAGAAAGACATCTGCCAATTTGACATCAATTCATTTCTATTTTGGCTTCATTAAATCGTAAACACAAGACGAGATGTCTGGAAATTGGAAGGAAAAACGTTGATCTAAAACGTTTTTTGGTGTTGCCCAAACACTTTCATACAGGACCTGATGCATCTCTCCCAAAGCAAATGCCATGACAAACTTTGGTATTCCAGGCAGAAACTGGGGAACTCTCAATCTTTTTGCAATTGTTTTAATGAGTGTTCGCTGCTGTACCGGATTTGGTGCAGTGGCATTGAAACAACCTTCAAGCTTGTTGATTAAACAATAATCAATCATCTGGATTAAATCATCAATATGAATCCATGATTGCCATTGCTTACCATTGCCGAACCATGCACCAACTCCCCAACGTACTGGTCTAGACAAAAGAACAAATGCGCCACCAGCATTCGACAACACCAATCCAATGCGGAGAATCGTTACACGACATGAAAGGCTTTCAAATTGACGCGCTTCTTTTTCCCAAAGATGAGCCACTTTTCCAGCAAATCCCTTTGAAATCTTTGATTCTGTTTCGACATAGTTGGCTGTCAAATCACTGGGATAGATCCCAATGGCAGACGCACAAATAAAATGAACGTGCTTTTTCGAGCGTTTAACTGCTTCGAACAGCAAGCGTGTGGACATTGTCCGACTTTGCATGATAGACTGTTTAGCCGCTGTAGTCCAACGCTGATCAATTTTTGCGCCCGCAAGATTGATAATGGCATCGATGCCTACCAAAGCAGCTTCATCTATTTGTTGCTTTTCGGGTGACCAACGAAACACTTGAGTTTGATTGTCTTTCGGTTGCCATGCTGGTCGTGTTGTCAGCACATGAATAGAGTGACCAGTTGTTCGCAAATGCTTACATAAAGCAGAACCTATAAGTCCCGTTGCACCTGTAACAAGAATCTTCATGTTTTTTTTACAAAATTAAGGAGCTTACCATTTTCAATCTACAACTTTTTGTAGTTTTGTTATAAATACACTTATTATGATCGTAAAATCTGTTAAAAGATCTAGAATTGAATCTGTTGATTTTGATAATTTATCATTTGGTTCGACTTTTTCTGACCATATGTTTGTTTGCGATTATGCTAATGGAAAATGGGGTGAACCACAAATTATCCCCTACGCTCCCATCCAACTGGATCCCTCGGCAAGCGCACTTCACTACGGACAAGCGGTTTTTGAAGGCATGAAGGCCTACAAAGACGATCAGAACGATGTATGGCTTTTTCGGCCAGATCAAAACATAAAGAGACTCAACAAATCGGCCGAGCGATTGGCTATTCCTCAGTTTTCGGAAGAATTATTTTTAAAAGGCCTCTCGAGACTCATTGATCTTGATAGAAACTGGGTACAATCAGGACTTGGCAATTCCTTGTATGTCCGTCCTTTTATGTTTGCAAGCGAAGCTTGTGTGCAAGCATCACCATCAAGAGAATATCGAATTATGATTATCTGTACGCCTGTTTCGAGTTATTATAATGACAACCAGGTACGTGTTAAAATTGCAGATCATTACAGCAGAGCGCCGCAAGGGGGCACTGGCTATGCCAAGGCAGCAGGAAACTATGCGGGACAATTCTACCCCACGCAACTTGCTCTTGAAGAAGGGTATCAACAAATTATTTGGACTGATGCTGCAACACACCAATATATAGAGGAAGCGGGAACAATGAATTTGTTTTTTCGCATTGGCGATACTTTAATCACTGCGCCAACATCAGATAGCATCTTAGATGGTATCACTCGTAAAAGTATCATTCAATTGGCAAAGGATCGTGGTTTACAAGTAGAAACACGACAACTTGCAGTTTCTGAACTTATCGAGGCAGCGAAAAATAATATGTTAAAAGAAATCTTTGGTAGCGGCACAGCTGTTGTTGTATTACCGATCCATGGCTTTGGCTATAAAGGTGATGAATACCAACTTCCAATAAACGAAGATTCTGTCGCACAAATGTTAAAATCTGACCTGACTTCGATTCAATACAATCAAAGTCCTGACCCACACGGCTGGCGTGTTAAGGTGTAACTTATCCCTTTGCTAGAATTTTGGAAATATCTGGCGTGAAATAATTCGGGCCTTTTAAAACTTTTCCATCAGCTCTGTATATGGGCTTACCATCTGCACCGAGCTTACTCATGTTGCTTCGTTGTATTTCCTCAAAAACATCATCGATAATGTGTTGCATTCCGTGTGTAATAATGGTGCCACAAAGTATATATAGCATATCACCCAATGCATCAGCAACCTCAACAATATCTTTATTTTGCATGGCTTCAAGATATTCTTTGTTTTCTTCGTCCATCAGGTTAAAACGCAACATCATTATGGCTTCAGTAATATCAACTGTTGGAGATTCGTTCTGACCCAATCCAAAAGCTTCATGAAAAGAAGCTACCGCAGAAATTTTATTCTTCATATTTTTGTTTTGCCTAAAATAAAACAATGTTTAGCACAGGACAACTTCTTTTTGCAATATTCTTTGTGGTAGGGTTTACCACACTCACCATATGGAGCTATCGTAAAGACCGCGCCAAAAACCCCGTTTATTTTCGAGGAAGCATCTGGGTTCTCCTTGGTTTTATTGTGTTTGTTTCTCTTTTAGTGATCCTCAAAAAAGGTGTTTCATTGTGAGAGAACTAATCTGGGTATTTATAGGGGGTGGATTAGGCAGTATGTGTCGATATGCGATCTATTACCTTCTAAAAAACACTAACGCCTATTTACCATGGCCCACCCTTGTTGCAAATGCCATTGGATCACTTTTGATTGGTTTCTTGGCAGATCAACTCATGAAAAATGGGTCGGTTTCTACCCCGAACGCCTTATTTTGGATTACTGGATTTTGTGGTGGCCTCACTACTTTTTCGGCTTTTGCTCTAGAAAACGTAACGCTTTTCCGGTTGTCAGACTCCCTTTCTTTGATCTTGTATTCCGCAATGACGTACTTCCTTTGTTTGGCGTTGGTGCTTGTTGGTGCTTATCTTTCTAAGACGATCTACTAGCACCTTTTCTGCTTATTACCTATATATATAATGATTGCCACGATTAAAACATGATTTTGATCATTGGCATATAAACTCGCAACGAAGTTTATTAAAATTTTGGTATTTATTTTTAATATACCCTAATTTTTAGGGGGGTATAATTAATAATACAATAAAAATACATAATTATACCCCTACAATTTAGGTGTTATTGGTGTGAAACTATACTTTTGGGCCATACTAATTATAAAAATCTATATTATTATGAAACTAATAAACAACATTTTCGCAATCGCTATCGTTGCCTTGATGACACTATCAACTGCAGACGTTAAAGCACAAGAGGTTGACTTTGGAGCCGACGTGGTAAGCCAATATGTATGGAGAGGTACTCAGTTTGGAGCTGGCCCACACGTACAGCCATGGATGTCCGCTGCAACTGGCAATTTAGAGCTTGGTATCTGGGGTAGCTTTCCAACAACTGGAGGTGACGCAGGTCATGAGTTAGACCTATACGCATCATACGATTTTGGCGTTGCTGCATTGACAGTTACTAACTATACTTTCCCAGGAGCTGGTGGGGCGTATGCTAACACTGAAGGACTTTTCGAAGATGCTTACCTAGAAATAAGTGGATCTGCTACTGTTGGTCCTATTGACCTAACTGTTGGGTACTTTACTGAAGTAGAAGCTCTTTACGTTGAGGCTGGATTTTCATTAGGTGTCGTTGATTTCGCACTCGGTTATGGTAGTGACGATGAAGCTAATGCATGGTATGCAAACGGAGACAGTGGTCTTGTAAACATCGCAATCGGTGGAAGCAAGGACATTAAAATTACAGAAGACTATTCTCTTCCTTTATTCTCATCATTTGTCTACAATCCTGATGCAGAATCTGCTTTCCTGGTTTTTGGAATGAGCTTCTAGTTAAGCGAACAGAATCAAACACACTTCACTCACTTAATTATAAGACATGAAAAAAATAGAAGCGATTATACGTAAAACCAAATTCGAAGAGGTCAAAGAGGCTCTTTATGGTGCTGGCGTAACCTTCTTCAGTTACTGGGATGTAACTGGAATAGGAAATGAACAGAAAGGTCACGTTTATCGTGGTGTTTCTTACAGCACATCTGAAATACAACGTCGTTTATTATCGATCGTTGTAAACGAAGAATTTGTACAACCTGCCATTGATGCCATCGTTAAAGCTGGCGCTACTGGAAGAGTTGGTGATGGTAAAATCTTTGTTCTCCCTGTAGACGATGCATATCGAGTTCGTACAGGAGACAAAGGAGGAGACACTTTAAACTAAATAAAATCTAGACACTATGGAATTATTAACAACAAACAACGTATGGATGATGATCTGTACTGGTTTAGTATTCTTTATGCACTTGGGCTTTACTTTCCTAGAGATTGGTTTGACACGCCAAAAGAATACAGTGAATATTTTATTTAAGAACTTCTTTGTTATCACAATGGGACTTCTTGTATATGCCATTGGCGGATTCAACTTGATGTACCCTGGTGATTTTAATGGGTATATTGGATTTGCAGGATGGGGTCTTGACTCTGTTGCTGCTGCTGACCTTGCCTACAATGAAGGCTACACATATTGGACAGATTTCTTGTTTCAAGGGATGTTTGCTGCTACTGCTGCAACCATTGTTTCTGGAGCAGTTGCTGAACGAATCAAATTAGGTGCATTTATGCTCTACGCTTTATTAATCGTGGCGTTTGTATACCCTATCGTTGGTTCATGGCAATGGGGAGGTGGATTCTTCAGCTCCTTTACTGAAGGAACAGGCTTTTATGACTTTGCAGGTTCTACACTCGTACACTCTGTAGGAGGCTGGGCAGCTCTTGTAGCTATCATCTTCTTAGGTGCACGTGTTGGCCGATTTGAAAAAAATGGTAAGCCCAATGCCATTCCAGGTCACAACTTGCCCATTTCAGCGGCAGGTGTATTGATCCTATGGTTAGGGTGGTTCGGTTTCAACGGTGGTTCAGTACTATCTGCTGATCCTGCGCTCACCTCTTTGGTTCTAGTAACAACATCTTTAGCTGCAGCTGCAGGTGGTATATTTGCATTTGTCTTTTCACTTATCCTTTACAAGAATTATGACGTAACTATGTTTATGAACGGTATTCTTGGTGGACTTGTAGGTATTACTGCCGGAGCTGACTTAATGAGTCCTCTTGATGCAGTTATCGTAGGTGGTATTGGAGGTATTGTTGTTGTTCTTGCGATTGCTTTTATGGACAAGCGCAAGCTCGACGATCCAGTTGGAGCCATTGCAGTTCACTTGTTTGCAGGAATCTGGGGAACACTAGCTGTTGGTCTTTTCGGTGACAGTGCATCTTTCGAACAGTTTGCTGTTCAGGCTGCATGCGTTGGTATCACAGGTGTATTCTGTGTTGTATCATGTACAATCATCGGGTTAATCATCTCAAAGGTGTTTGGTGGAATGCGTGTGAGCAAAGAAGAAGAAATTGCTGGATTGGATGGAGCAGAGCATGGCATGTCTGCATATGCTGACTTTCGTTTGAACCAACATTAATTAGGTTATAGTTTAGTTCTTTAAAATCCCGCTTTGGCGGGATTTTTTTTATCCCTATCATATTCCTTAATTTTGTACCCAATATGAGCGCACTCACATTAGTTATTCAATGCCCCGATCAAAAGGGAATTATCGCAGAAGTCACGCAATTTATATACAGCCACAAAGGGAATATCTTGTATATCGATCAGTATGTCGATCGTGAAAACAAGGCGTTTTTTATGCGTCTTGAAAGCGAATTTAATGGCGATCTAAAGGCCATCGACCAGTTTGAAGAAGCATTTATTTATGGACCTGCTAAAAAATACAATATGGTTTGGTCACTACACCCTCATGATAAAAAACCAAGAATGGCATTGTTTGTTTCCAAATATGATCATTGCCTGTATGACCTGTTGGGGCGTTTTAAATCTGGTGAACTTGAAGTCGAAATCCCTTTTATATTAAGTAATCATGCAGATTTACAACCAATTGCTGAGGCATTTGACATCCCCTACTATCACATTCCAGTCACGAAAGAAACCAAGGCGAAAGCAGAAGAAAAGCAACTTTCATTGCTAAAAGAACACAATGTTTCTTTTATCGTGCTCGCACGATATATGCAAATTATCTCTGCCAAGCTGATTCAACATTTTCCAAATAAAATCATAAACATTCACCACTCCTTTCTCCCCGCTTTTCCAGGAGCAAAGCCGTATCATTCTGCTTTTGAACGTGGCGTGAAAATTATTGGAGCGACAAGTCATTACGTGACTGAGGAACTAGATGCTGGACCAATTATTGAGCAAGAAGTTGCGCATG
>JABHGH010000037.1 GCA_018672145.1 Flavobacteriaceae bacterium | reverse complement strand
GAAACTGTTTTGTTAGCTTCATCATAAATGTTGTAAAATTGAATACCGGTTAATAATTGTGTTTGGCTTGACTCGCCTAAACTTTCTTCGATTACTCTGTGTAAAGTACTCGACTGAAAGCGCGGTAAATACACTCCATAGCCCTCAGTAAAATAGGTCTCAGGAGCAAGAATGATATCCGTTGAAGGTTTTATGTGTGGTGAAACCAAACGAAAGAGAGATTTGCATTGTTCTAAATCTGACGTCACAAACTTTTCGTTGTAGGGATCAATATTTGGTTGCGCAATCACCACTTCCATTGATTTTTCAGTTTGTGCGTTGTATGAATTGTAAATCAATAAAGAAATGGAAATAGGAATAGCAATGCTCAATAGGGCATAAGCTGCAATTCGAGTATTGAATGTGTTGTGAAGTGTAGCCTTAAAAAACAATATGTTTACAATCCAAATCCATAGACTACCACCAAACACTCCCGTGTATTCGTACCATTGTATCCATAAAGTTGATTCGGAAAAGACATTGCCTAGCTGCAACCAAGGCCATGAAAACTCCCAATGTTGATGAAGAAGTTCGAAGCTCATCCAAAAAGTGGTGACAAATAACAAGCTGCTTTTTGGCGAAAGTTTTTGATAGATATAGCGAGCCATCATAAAAACCAACGTCATCAGTGTGGTATTGACAATGACTGCAAACCACATCCCAAAAGCAGAAGCATTCCATATCCACCATGATATGCCCAAATTCCAAATAAAGAAAGCGAGAAATATTAAGCCATAAAATGTTCTTTTATTTAGACTAGCATTACTAAACAAAATGTGTAATAAAGGAACAAAGGCAACAAAAATGAGGATGGGAAATCCGTCAATAGGCCATGCGAATGTGAGTAATAAACCACTTAATACACTTTTTAATAAGTTCCTTTTCATCGTTTCAAAGATAAAAAATGTATATTTAGATGATGTCATTCTCTTTCTTATCTTCGTTTTATGAAAGTAATTCCTAACATTTTTACGCTAATTAACGCTGTATTTGGTTGTGTTGCGCTTTATTACATTGGCGATTCACAGTTTGTAGCTGCAACTTTCTGTATTCTTTTCGCTGCTTTTATGGATTTACTTGATGGTTATTTCGCTCGTTTGTTAGGCGCGACAAGCGAATTGGGTGCTCAGCTCGATTCCTTGGCGGATGTTATCAGCTTTGGTGTTGTACCGGGTGCTTTAGCAATGACTCTGTTGTCCACTCTTCATTTAGAGCTTCCGTGGATATTTTTTGGATTTGTCATTACTTTGGGGTCTGTTTACCGTTTAGCAAAATACAATATCAGCCCTGAAAATCGTGAGTATTTTACAGGACTTCCAACCCCTGCAAATGCCCTTTTTTGGATTGGAATTCCTCATCTAAATCTTTCGATAAGCATCATGACTTTACTCTTTATTGTTGCATTATCTACCTTTCTACTAAATAGTAGAATAAAATTCATCAAAATCGGAATAAAAAAATCATTTTTGAGTTTGAGTTTTATAGCAACATTGATCATTGCATCCCTTATCCTTGGGCTTAGAATGGGACTTGGGGCAATAAGTGGCGTTGTTGTTCTTTACGTAGTGTTTTCGACTATTCAAACAGTAATCATTCGATTTAGAAATTAAGTTTTTTCTTACGAAGCTCAAAGTTTTGTCCGAGATAGACTTTTCTTACGATTTCATCAGCTGCTAAGTCTTCAGGTTTTCCAGCTTTTAATATACGCCCTTCAAACATGAGGTAAGTGCGATCTGTTATTGCAAGAGTTTCTTGGACATTATGATCGGTGATTAGGATTCCGATATTCTTCTTTTTGAGATGAGCAACGATTTTTTGAATATCCTCAACAGCGACAGGGTCAACTCCTGCAAATGGTTCGTCCAAGAGAAGGAAACTGGGATCTGTAGCTAAAGCTCTAGCGATTTCTGTTCTTCTGCGCTCACCACCAGATAACAAATCTCCGCGGCTTTTACGTATTGCAGTCAAACTAAATTCTTCCAAAAGTGATTCTGTTTTTTCTTGTTGCTCTTTTTTGTTAAGCTTTGTGAGCTCCAGAACACAACGAATATTATCTTCCACGCTCAGTTTTCGAAATACAGAGGCCTCTTGTGCTAAGTACCCAATACCGTTTTGAGCACGTTTATACATCGGGTAAGTGGTTATGTTTTTGTTTTCTAGAATAATATCACCTAAGTTCGGTTTGATAAGGCCTACAATGGTGTAGAATGAAGTTGTTTTTCCTGCTCCATTTGGCCCAAGAAGGCCAACAATTTCCCCTTGATTTACTTCGATACTGACATTGTCGACGACTTTTCGTTTGCCGTATGTTTTCGTGATGTTATTTGCGGATAGTTTCACAATAAAAGTTTAGTTTTTCTTTTTCTTTGTCATGTTCTTTATCACTCTTTTGGAAATAAAAATACTCAACTCATACAGGATCAAAACAGGGATAGCAACAATGATTTGGCTTGCTACGTCGGGTGGAGTAATAACTGCTGATAAAAACATCACAAGAACAAGTGATATTTTACGGTATTTACGCATCAATTCAGGCGTGACTAAACCAACTTTAGTTAAAAAATAAATTAATATTGGAAGCTCAAAAATAAGACCTGATGCTAGAACAGAAGCCCTAACCAACGCGGTGTAGCTGCTCAAGTCAAAATCATTAAAAACTTCTGAGCTAACTGTGTAGGTTCCTAAAAAACGAACAGAAAGAGGAGTCACAACATAGTAACCAAACAACACACCCATAAAAAAAAGCAGAGATGAGACTCCAATAAACCCACTGGCAGTTTTTCTTTCATATGTATACAAGCCAGGGCTGATGAATTTCCAAAACTGATAAATGACATAGGGAAAAGCAATAACAAACCCCAATGTGATTGAGGTCCAAATGTGTGCGGAAAATTGCCCAGCCATTGTGCGACTTTGTATTCTGAATGGCAGTTCACTGATACAGAAACTGTCATCAAAACCAAGGAAGTTTGATACCTGGCAGAGCAAACGATAGGTGAGGAAGTCGTTATTTTTAGGTCCAAACAATAGGACGTCAAAAACAAAATCTTTTGCAACAAAAGCAGCAAAACCAGCTAAAAGTATGGCAATGACAGATCGTAAGAGATGCCAACGCAAATCTTCCAAGTGATCCAAAAAAGACATTTCTTTTGCAGCCATCAATTGAGCCCTTCGTTAAGTAAGTTGTGAAGATGAACAATCCCAGAATACACCCCATTTTGCATAACCAACAATTGGCTAATATTGTTTTTCTGCATGATATTTAATGCTTCGGAGGCAAGTATCTCGGCATCAATTTGTTTTGGATTTTCGTTCATAATGTCTTTTGCTTGTAATGAGCTCAAATCTGTTGTTTTAGCGAGGATCCTACGGATGTCTCCGTCAGTGATGATCCCACAAACCTTACCGTTATCTATGACGGCCGTTGCTCCAACAAGCTTCTCTCCAATTTCGATAATCACCTGACTCAAATTGGTATCAGGATCTACAGAGGGAATGTAGTTGTTGTTCAGAAGTTGTTTTACTTTTAGATAAAGTGCTTTCCCCAACGATCCACCTGGGTGAAATTGAGCAAAATCGTTTTTACCAAAACCACGCATTTCAAGTAAACAAATTGCTAAGGCATCTCCCATAACGAGTTGAGTTGTTGTGCTAGTGGTTGGGGCTAAATTGTTTGGACAAGCCTCACGTTCAATAGCAACATTGAGCACATGGTCTGATTGTTTTGCTAAGAAGGAATCTGTGTTTCCAGTCATTCCAATCGTAGTATTTCCTAAGTTTTTTACTAGCGGAACCAGTGCTTTTATTTCAGGCGTATTACCACTCTTAGATATAAAAAGGACGACATCCTCATTCGCGATCATTCCAAGATCGCCGTGAATGGCATCTGCTGCGTGCATAAACATGGAGCGTGTTCCTGTCGAATTTAACGTGGCTGTAACTTTCATGCCAATTAAGGCGCTTTTTCCGATCCCTGTGATAACAAGTCGAGCCTGTGATTTATGAATAAGATGAATTACCCGGACAAAATCATCGTTAAGTAGTGCCTTTAGGTTGGCAACTGCCGAACTTTGATTTTCAAAACATTTTTTAGCAATTTCGAGAATATTGGATTTTGAATTCAAAGTTTGTTGATTCTGTATGATTTTAAAATTAAAGCGTATATTTATGATACAAATGTACAAAATACCCTTGATAGGTGAATGAAAGTTCTGATTCGTATAACATAAAGGCATCACTCAAACATTTTTTTGGTTTTTCTACTTTCCGAGGACTCCAAGAAGAAGTAATAAACACCCTACTTTCAGGCAAAGACACTTTTGTGATTATGCCAACAGGTGGCGGAAAATCGTTATGTTATCAGCTACCTGCTTTAATACTTGGAGGAACGGCGATTGTTGTTTCACCACTAATTGCTTTGATGAAAAATCAAGTTGATGCGATTCGTGGAATTTCGAAACAAGATGGTGTTGCACATGTTTTAAATTCTTCACTGAACAAAACACAAGTCCAAGTCGTTAAAAATGATATCAAAAGTGGTGTCACAAAACTATTGTATGTTGCTCCAGAATCATTGACAAAACAAGATTACGTCGATTTTTTACGATCTGTCCCTATCAGTTTCATGGCCGTTGATGAAGCCCATTGCATTTCAGAATGGGGACATGATTTCCGACCTGAATACCGTAATTTAAGAGGGATTATAGACCGTATTGGCGAAAAAACACCTGTTATTGGGCTCACAGCTACCGCTACTCCAAAGGTGCAAGAGGATATTTTGAAAAACCTTCGAATTTCTGACGCCACAACTTTTAAAGCATCCTTTAACCGGCCCAATTTATTTTACGAGGTTCTCCCAAAAACTGAACATGTTGATCGTGATATTACCGCTTTTGTTAAGAAAAACGAAGGCAAGTCTGGAATTGTATATTGTCTTTCTAGAAAACGTGTCGAAGAACTTGCACAAGTCCTTCAAGTCAATGGGATAAAGGCTGTGCCTTATCATGCCGGATTAGACACAAAACAAAGGGTTCGAAATCAAGACATGTTTTTGATGGAAGAAGCTGATGTTGTCGTAGCCACTATTGCATTTGGAATGGGTATTGATAAGCCAGATGTGCGCTTTGTCATCCACCATGATATTCCCAAAAGTATTGAGAGTTATTACCAAGAAACAGGTCGTGCAGGTCGTGATGGGGGTGAGGGACACTGTCTCGCATTTTATGCATACAAAGATATTGAGAAGTTAGAAAAATTCATGTCTGGCAAACCAGTCGCTGAACAAGAAATAGGATTTGCATTACTCCATGAAATGGTTGCCTATGCAGAGACTTCGATGTCACGCCGTAAATTTATACTTCATTATTTCGGCGAGGAATTCGATGAAAAAAACGGGCCTGGCGCTGAAATGGACGATAATACACGAAATCCAAAGCCGAGGAAAGAGGCCCAAAAACAAGTTGAGCTACTTGTGTCGATAGTCAAGAAAACGGCGCAACAATATCGCTTTAAAGAAATTGTGAATATTTTAGCAGGTGTAAAAAACGCACTTTTAATTTCTCATCTCGCCACTGAAAAAGATTTTTTCGGCTCAGGATCAAACTACACCCCCTCTTATTGGCGAGCACTTATACGTCAATTGTTGGTTGCTGGTCTTCTTCAAAAAGAAATAGAAACTTACGGCGTAATCAAACTCACTGCTAAAGGAGAGAAATTCCTTAACAAGCCACATTCGTTTTTCATGACCGAAAACCATGAATATGAACTGAACTCATCTAGTGGTTCAGCTAAAACAGGCTTGAATATTTTTGATAAAAAACTTCATAAAGAGCTTATGAAAGAGCGAAAACGCGTGGCAGAAAAATTTGATGTCCCGCCTTTCGCTGTTTTTCAAGAGCCTTCCATCGAAGATATGCTGTTGAAATACCCCGTAACAATTGAAGAGTTGAAAAATATTCATGGAGTTGGAGAAGGAAAAGCGATGAAGTTTGGGGCTTCTTTTGTAAAGTTGATTAAAAACTATTGTGAAGAAAACGATGTCATCCGCCCTCAAGATATTGTCATAAAGAGTACGGGTGCTAACTCAACACTTAAACTATATATCATTCAAAATATCGACCGTAAATTGTCATTAGAGGACATTGCTGATGCGAAAGGAATGGATCGTGGCGTCTTTATAAAAGAAATGGAAACCATTGTGTTTTCAGGAACAAAATTAGATATTGGCTATGAAGTAGATGCTCTTTTTGACGAGGATCAACAAGAGGAGCTGAGTGAATACTTTATGGAAGCGGAAACTGATGATATCCAAGCAGCTTTTGAAGAATTTGATGGAGAATTCGAGGAAGATGATCTTCGTATTTTTCGCATTCGATTTATGAGCGAAGTAGCAAATTAACCACCTATCTTTCCCTATATTTGCCGCCAAATTGATTTTTATGCAAGACGACGGAATTTACGCGATTATTCATACGCCAAAAGGAAAAATAACTCTCCAACTCACTTATAAACAAACCCCCGGTACAGTCGGAAATTTTGTTGGACTCAGCGAAGGACTTCTTAAAAACGAAGTGTCCAAAAAAGATGTACCTTACTATGATGGTTTGAATTTTCATAGGGTAATCCCAGATTTTATGATTCAAGGCGGATGTCCGCAAGGATCGGGTGTAGGAGGCCCTGGTTATCAATTTGATGACGAAATTGACAACACACTTCGTCACGACCGTCCAGGAATACTTTCGATGGCTAACGCTGGTCCTGGCACAAATGGCAGTCAATTTTTCATTACCCACTTAGCTACTCCATGGTTAGATGGTAAGCATACTGTTTTTGGACATGTGGTAGAAGGACAAGAAATCGTTGACTCGGTTGACCAATCTGATCAAATAGAAAAGATAGAAATTCAACGTGTTGGAGACGATGCGCAAGCATGGGATGCAGTTGAAGCTTTTCAAAGCTTTACGAAAAACTCTGACAAGCGGGTCGAAGAGAAAAAAGAACAGCAAGCAAAAGAAATTGAGAAGGTGAGCAAAGGATTTAAGCAAACAGACTCTGGTTTACGTTATCAAATCATTCAGTCTGGAGATGGAGCTCAAGCTTCAGCAGGCCAAAAAGTTTCGGTACACTATAAAGGACAATTACTCGATGGGACTGTGTTTGACTCCTCTTATAAACGTCAAGAACCAATTGAATTTGTATTGGGTCAAAGACAAGTTATAGCAGGTTGGGACGAAGGAGTTTCGTTACTCAAAGTTGGTGATAAAGCACGTTTTGTAATCCCTTCTGATCTAGCTTATGGATCAAGTGGCGCAGGCGGCGTAATTCCTGCCGATGCCACTTTGATTTTCGATGTGGAATTGGTAGCTGTAAACTAGTTTTTCCACTTGATATTACAGCCAATGCTCGGCTTCTGAGTTGCTGAAATTTCAGTATGATTTAGTATAGAGTCTAATGCTGATCGCATATCTTTCCCTGTAACGGGAATCCCATTTTCAGGTCTAGAATCATCAAGTTGACCTCTGTATACCAGTTTCTGGTTTTTATCGAAAATATAAAAGTCAGGCGTGCAAGCAGCGTCATAGGCGCGAGCAACTTGTTGCGTTTCGTCATATAAATAAGGAAAAGAAAAACTCTCTTCCTGAGCAACTTTGGCCATAAGTTCTGGAGAGTCATCAGGATAATTTTCGACATCATTACTAGAGATAGCTACAAATCCAAATCCTTTACTTTGGTAGTTGTTAGCGAGCTCAACGATTCCCGAAAAGACATGTTTCACAAAAGGACAATGATTGCAAATGAACATTACTACTGTCCCTTGGTCACTGTGAATTTGATGAAAAGAAAGCGTATCACCACTTACAGTGTCTAATAATTTAAAATCAGGTGCATGAGTGCCCAAAGGCAGCATGTTTGATGGTGTACGTGCCATGTTTTTTTTTACAAAAATACAAAGATCAATTGTTTAATTCTTTGAGGCTCTTATTGATGTCATTATCACTGCTTTGTTATTCGTTACTGATGCTCTCATTATGCTCATTCATTATAACAACAAGCTCATTAAAACAATCGCGAAAATTCTCAAAAGAGTCTTTGTAAAGATGAATGGATTGTCGAAAAAAATTAGGGTTTTCTTGACTTGACTTGATGTCTTTTATGCTTTGTGTAAGCTTTAAATAATATTCACCCGAACGGTTTTCATAAACGTCAAAAAAATAGGTTTTGTGCCGGTTTTTAAACTGCGACATGCTACCGGCTTACGGTACTCTTTATCTTGATTCATTAGAACTGTGATTTGGATGTTAAGTCTAGTAAAAGTAGATTTTTTGGACGAAATAGCAAATATTTACAGCTGTTTTTGATGTAAATCGGCATAATGCCCAGGTTCTTTTATCAACGTCTTGTGTGTTCCAAATTGATCGACCTTACCCTCGTTTAAAACGAGAATGTAATCTGCATTTTTTGCTGACGAAATACGATGGCATACAACAATCATTGTGATGTCGTTCGTTATGTTTTCTAGATTGTTTAGAATCAATTCTTCGGTTTGTGTATCGACAGCCGATAATGAATCGTCAAGTAATAGTATTTTCGGTTTTTTAATCAACGCTCGAGCTATAGACATCCTTTGTTTCTGTCCGCCAGAAAGGGAAACTCCTCGCTCTCCAACCCTTGTTTGGTAACCCATGGAAAAATCCATGATACTATCGTGTACTGCAGCATTTTTAGCAGCTTCTTCGATCTCGCTTTGGGTTGCTTCTGCGTTTCCAAACTTAATATTGTTTTCTAGTGTATCTGAAAACAAAAATGCTTCTTGAGGAACGCAACCAATATAGCCTCTCAATGCGCTCAAATCAAGCTTTTTCACATCTACACCACCAACTCGTACGATCCCAGAACTTGGATCGAACATTCGTGTAATTAAGTTAATCATGGTGGTTTTTCCACCACCGGTTCGACCAAGTACTGCGAGTGTTTTACCAGACTCAAGGCGGAAATTAATGTTTTTAAGCGCTTCTTCTCTTCCATCGCCGTAGGTGAAACATACGTCTTGAAACTCTATGCTAAAAGAGTGAGTAGGTAGCGCTTTTTTGGGACTTACAATTTCGGGTTCTTGTCCCAGAAATTCATTGATTCTCTTTTGTGATGCTTCAGCTTGTTGTATAATAGAAGTAACCCAACCAACAGTTGCCACTGGCCAGGTGAGCATATTGATATAGATGATAAATTCTGCGAGTGTACCGAGGTCAATTTCACCATTAATAAATTGTTTCCCTCCTATAAAAATCACGAGAACATTTGAGAGACCTATAAGTAAAATCATGAGTGGAAAAAACCATGCTTGTACATGAACAAGACTCATGTTTTTTGACATGCTTCCTTCCGCAAGAGTTCCCATTTGTTCATTTACTGTTGATTCAATGGCGGTGGCTTTTATCACGCCAATGCCACTAAACATTTCTTGGGCAAAAGCCGAAAGTTTTGATAGGTATTCTTGTACAATTGTACTGCGTTTATGAATGGATCGGCTCAATTGATAAATTGCAAGTGATAACAAGGGAAGGGGTGCCAACGCATATAAGGTGAGCATAGGTGCGACACTCACCATGTAGCTAATGACAATTATAAATAGAGAAATGGTATTGATGCTATACATAAGTGCTGGCCCAAAATACATGCGCACTTTAGAGACGTCTTCACTAATTCGATTCATCAAGTCTCCTGTGCGGTTGTTCTTGTAAAAGCCTAGACTTAATTTCTGGTAATGCTGATAGATTTCATTTTTTAAGTCAAACTCGATAAAACGTGAAACATTTATAATAGTTTGACGCATTATAAAAGTGAAGCCTCCAGCTAGAATGGCAGCCCCTATAATGAACCCAATGTTTTTAATTAGAATTTGTTTGGTGTTTTCCAAGTCAGCAGAAGGATCGGTCAGATATTGGTTGATTTGGGTGATGGAATCTCCTACTAAACTCGGAGCTACGACAGCAAAAACTTTTGCAGCAATAGTAAAAAACATACCCAGTACAAGTCGAATACGATATTTATACAAGTATTTATTGAGGTATTGAAGTGATCGCACGAGCTATTAAATTTGATAACAAAGATAGTTGCAAGATTTAATTTATAGATTGTCTTTTTCTAAACTTTAATAAATGTACTTTTGCACGGTACTTTAAAACTCTTTGAAATGCTGACACGTCGACATCTACGTATAAAAGTAATGCAACAACTTTATGCTAGCACAATGAGTCAGCCATTTGACCTTAGAGTTTCCGAAAAGGAATTGCGCAATAGCAATGAAGGTTTCTATCAACTTTATATTTTATTGTTAAATGTGTTTGGTGAAATTCAGTCCTGCGGCCAATCTTTACAAGATCACATAAAGAAACAATATCTCTCAGCAACTCCAAACGAGCTAAGCCCAAAATTTTTTTCCAATCGTGCAGTAGCGCAACTCACTTCAAACACCTTTCTAAAGAACAACACAAAAAAATTCAAAATCAATCATTGGAAGAAACACGACGAATACGTTCGTTTGATTTGGGATCATGTGGCTTCTAGCGATTGCTATGCAAAATACCTCAAGGACAATGAAGTAGGCTTTGAATCTGACAAGAAATTTTTGATTGATTTATTTACGGAAGTAATAGCCCCTTATGAGCGATTACATGAACTTATTGAAGAAATAAAATCTTCTTGGGTGGACGATTTTCCACTTGTTAATACGATTGTACGAAATACACTCTTGCATATGCAGGAAGACACAGTAGCTGAAAACCTTATTTTATCGCAAGTTTACAAAGACACAGATGATGAAAAATTTGCTTTCGTATTACTCAAAGCTGTTGCTGCAAACGATGAAGAGTTGTCAAAAAAACTTATTGGACGTACACCCAATTGGGAGCAAGATCGTATTGCTGTTTTGGACATGATATTGCTAAAGCTTGCGATTGCTGAGTTTTTGTATTTTCCTACCATTCCTATTAAGGTGACAATCAATGAATATCTAGAAATTGCTAAAGAATATGCGACGCCAAAAAGTAGTTTATTCATTAATGGTGTTTTGGATGTAATATCTAAAGATATGGAAAGCAAACAAAATCCAAAAAAATAGAATTCCAAATCGAACGAAATGTTTACCTTTACATCAAACTTTTATTTATGAAATTCTTTTATTCTTTACTCGCAGTAGTCTTATTGGCTTCATGTAGTACCGATCCATCAAAAAAGGCAAATTCTAACAAAGAATCCTCAACTGAAACAGCTGTTTCGTCAGCAGAAGCTCCCGTGATGACTTTTGATAAGCTTTCTCACGATTTTGGCACAATAAATGAAGGGGAAGTTGTGGAAACTGCTTTTACATTAACCAATACAGGTTCGTCTGATTTAGTTATACTTAACGCTCGTGGCAGCTGTGGTTGTACCGTCCCTAATTACCCAAAAGACACACCAATTGCGCCAGGAGATTCTGCAGAAGTTACTGTAAAATTTGACTCGAACAATAAGCCGAATGCGAATAATCGATCTGTAACATTTACAACAAATACAGCAAATGGTAGAGAGGTTATTCAAATTAGAACATTTGTAACACCCGATCCACTCAAAGAGCAACAGAGAGAAGCACGTCGTCAAGCGATGCAAGCAAATCAATAATAAATTAAATTATTTTAAATATGGAAGGCGCATTTTCAGGTCAGCTCCCTTTTTTATTAATGATGTTTGGAATCATATTCTTTTTTATGATTCTCCCACAACAACGCAGAGCTAAAAAAGAGAAAAACTTCAAAAACAACTTGAATATTGGGGATCGTGTTATTACAAAATTTGGCGTTCATGGTAAAATTGTAGAGGTCAATGACCAAAACGATTCTTGTGTCATTGAAACGATGGCAGGTAAATTGAAAATGGAACGCAGTTTTGTTTCCTTGGAACTAAGTCAAAAAGTTTCTACGCATTCCAAAAAACAATAATCTAAGGCGCCTCTGGCGCTTTTTTTATTTCTACTGAGGTGTACAAACTACTGATTCGTCCATTGTTGTTTCTTTTTGATGCAGAAGATGTTCATCATTTTTCCTTTGCAGTTATAAAGATTTTTCACAAAATCCCATTTGTGAGAAGTTTGATTCGTAGCATGTACACTATTCGTCATTCGAAACTCGAACGTACACTTTTTGGGATTCGTTTCCCAAACCCTGTTGGTTTGGCCGCGGGTTTTGATAAAGATGCTAAAATCTATTCTGAATTATCCAATTTTGGTTTTGGATTTGTAGAAATAGGAACACTTACTCCTAAGCCACAAGCTGGGAATCCTAAACGAAGACTGTTCCGGTTGAAAAAAGATAAAGGTATTATTAATCGTATGGGCTTCAACAATGAGGGCGTTGATAAAGCTGTAATGCGCTTAAAAAAAAATAGAGGCATTATCATCGGAGGAAATATTGGTAAAAATAAAGTGACGCCAAATGACCGAGCCACCGATGACTATGTGATTTGCTTTGAGAAATTATTTCCCTATGTGGACTACTTTGTTGTGAATGTGAGCTCGCCCAACACACCAAATTTGCGCGACTTGCAAGAGAAAAAACCATTAACCAAACTCCTAAACACACTCCAAGAATATAATCATAAAAAGGAAGCTCCAAAACCTATTCTACTCAAAATCGCTCCAGACTTAACAAACCCGCAATTGCTCGATATTATAAGTATCGTGGAAGACACAAAGATTAGTGGTGTCATTGCGACGAATACAACTCTTCGCCGGGATGAGCTAGCTAGTGATCCGTCCATATCGGCAGAGACCGGAGGCCTCAGTGGCAAGCCGTTAACTAATCGAAGTACTGAAGTGATTCGTTTCCTTGATACACAGAGCAACAGTTCATTTCCTATTATTGGAGTTGGCGGCATTCACACCCCAGAAGATGCAATAGAAAAACTAGAGGCTGGCGCTTCACTTGTCCAACTCTATACTGGATTTGTTTACGAAGGACCTTTAGCAGTAAAGCGTATCCTTGAGGCGTTAGTGCGGTAGTGTTTTTATTTTCATAT
>JABHGH010000038.1 GCA_018672145.1 Flavobacteriaceae bacterium | reverse complement strand
TGAGCAATTAAATTATTCGATTGACGATGAGCTGATCTATACTCTGGCAGACGCATATATTCAAACGCTCCCGGAGTATAATCACCTTTTTCCTGGTGCACTTGATGTGCTAGAGCAGCTTCAAAAGAAATATACTCTTCATATGATTACAAATGGCTTTCGTGAGGTGCAACATTTTAAGATGCGAAACTCAGGGCTTTTGCCCTTTTTTGTGACGATCGCCGATTCGGAGTCGGTAGGCTTTAAAAAACCGAATCTCTTGATTTTTGAAAAAGCATTATCGGATGCCAATTGCAAAGCAGAAGCAGCTATAATGATCGGCGACAGCTATGAGGCAGATATACTTGGTTCGATTGCAAGCGGAATGCAAGCTATTCACTTTACTGTCGCTGGAGAAGAGTCACACACCGATTGCCCAATGATTGACGACTTGCGAGAGCTGCTGGTCTTGCTTTAATCCTTGTACTTGTCTTTCCATCGGGCCTGTAAGAAGGCATCCATTTCCTTTTCTCTAGGGTTGTTTCCCGCTTTATAGAGGGTTTTTCCAGAGAGATCCTCGGGCATAAACTCTTGGTCTACAAAATTTCCTTTATAATCGTGGGCATAAGCATACTCCTTGCCGTAACCGAGTTCTTTCATCAGTTTGGTTGGAGCGTTTCGCAAGGGCAGAGGGACCGGTAAATCTCCCGTTTCTTCAACAAGTTTTTGCGCTTCTGCAATGGCGAGATAACTGCTGTTGCTTTTTGGTGAACTCGCTAAATAAATGGCACATTGACTCAGGAGTATTCTAGCTTCTGGCATGCCAATACTGTGCACGGCTTGAAAACAACTTTGTGCCATGACGAAGGCCGTGGGATTGGCATTTCCAATGTCTTCGCTAGCCAAAACAATCAAACGACGAGCAATAAATTTTAGATCTTCCCCTCCAGCGAGCATACGTGCCAACCAATAGACGGCAGCGTTGGGATCGCTTCCTCGAACCGATTTTATAAAAGCCGATATAATGTCGTAGTGCTGTTCTCCACCTTTATCATACTGTGCTGTGCTTTGTTGTGCAATCTGCCCTACAGATTTGTTGTCGATAACGACTTTTTTCTCTGGGTATGACATCACACACAATTCAAAAAGATTGAGCAAACGTCGTGCGTCCCCACCAGAGTAGCGAAAGAGAGCATCCGTTTCTTTGAGAACGATTGTTTTGTTTTTGAGAAGCTCGTCAGCTGCCATGGCCTGTTCGAGAATCGCATAAAGGTGCTTTTTAGTGAGAGGCTCAAGGATATAAAGCTGACAACGCGAGCGTAAAGCAGGAATTACCTCAAAGCTTGGGTTTTCGGTGGTTGCGCCAATCAGAGTAATCCATCCTTTTTCGACAGCACCAAGTAATGCATCTTGTTGCGACTTGCTAAAACGATGAATTTCGTCAATAAAAAGCACTGTTCGTTTGGAGGTCGTAAAAAGACTGTCTTTCCGCTTGGCCTGTTCGATTACCGCACGCACATCTTTTACGCCAGATTGAATGGCACTGAGTTGGTGAAAGGGTCGATTCTTAGCAATGAGCTGTGCAAGAGTGGTTTTTCCAACTCCTGGTGGTCCCCAAAAAAGAAGGGAAGGGATGAGGTTTTGATCGTCATAGGATTTGAGCACGCCCTCCGGTCCAACGAGATGTTCTTGCCCCACAAAAGCATCTAAACTTTGGGGTCGCATACGTTCTGCCAGTGGTGCATTCATGCTTTAAATATACAAATTTACACCTGTAAACGTTGCCGCATGGCTTCGTAGAGAAATATCCCAGCAGCGACGGAAACATTGTAGGAGTCCATTTGTCCGGTAATGGGGAGTTTGGCAATGTCAGTACAAAGCTTACGTACGCCAGCAGAGACCCCTTTGTCTTCGGCACCCATGACAATGGCAGTTGGTTTGGTCAAGTCAAATGTAAAGACCTCTTTGTCTGTTTTTTCGTCTGCTACAATCGATTGAATGTTGTAGGATTGAAGAAGGTAAAGCGCATCTTTGAGGTGACTCACACGACAAATAGGCACTTTGAACACTCCGCCAGCAGAAGTTTTGATGGTTTCACCTGTGATTTGAGCTGATCCAGTTGTAGGAATCACAACGGCGGTCGCATTGGCAGCTGCAGCCGAGCGAATGATCGCCCCCATGTTGCGTGTGTCTGTGATGCCGTCTAGAAGAACAAATAAAGCATTTTTTTGGTTGCTTTCGGCAAGTTCTTCAAGTGAATGAAAATTGATCTCACTCAAAGTGGCGACCACTCCTTGATGGTTATGCGGAGTGAGTTTATTCAGTTTTTGAACGGGAACATACGAATAAGGAATCTTGTATGTATCAAGGGCACGCAATAGGCGTTGTGCACTGTGCTTATTGATGTCACGTTGAATGTGAACTTTTGAAATTGTTTTCGACGATTCGATGGCTTCAATGATCGCTTGTCGGCCAAAAATCAGTTTGGTTTCAGTCATGCCCAAAGCTATCAATTTTAGATTCAATTTCATATATTTAAAAATATTTTAAAAAGAGAATGAAAAAAGTACTTATTCTACTGTTTTCTATTGGGATTTGTTACGCACAACAGATCGATAAACCACTCGATTTACCTTCTACTTTTGAACAGTCAGCAGCAGTTTTTAATGGGGTAGTAGCTGCGAAAAACTCCTATTGGGATGTGGACCGAAAAATGATTTACACGGTACATAAGGTGCAAGTCTCTACATCCTTTAAAGGAGATGCCGAAAAGTTTCGATACGTGATGACAAAAGGGGGTACAGTTGGTCTCGAAGGGTTGATTGTTAAGCCCAGCGTGCGTTTAGCAAAAAACACTTCAGGTTATTTTATGGTAAAAGAAGTTGAAAACATTACTTTGGAAGGGTTTTCTCACAACGATCAATTGATGGAGCTTATAAGAGGTTTGGATGGTTTTTTTGATTATGACATCCAGACAGATAGAGTTCAGCTTCCAGGATCACATCAAACGTCCAAGCGTAAATTTGAAAGAGCTATTAAGAATTTGTCAAAAAAAAAACCAAAATCCGTCGATGTTTCCATAGAGACGGAGATATTTAGCCAATCTTTTTTTGTTACTAATGGGATTCAAATTACAAACGTAAGTCCAACCACAATTGTTGCTGGAAATGCTGAGGTCTTAACCATTGCGGGAAGTGGCTTTGGAGAATTTGAATTGAACAATAGCTTTGGAGTTGTCTCATTTAGAGACGCAGACACAGGAGGTTTGGGCTGGATTGAATCGCTTAAAACACACATTGTCTCTTGGATAGATACAGAAATCAAAGTTAAAGTCCCCTCAAATAGCGGTTCGGGTTCTTTTCGTATTACTAGGTCAGACAACACAAGCTATCAATCTACCCAAACAATCACGATTCCCTTTAGTGTTAGCACTGTCATTTATTCCATTGACGGTTCATCTAGCAACGATGTGGAATATCCGATTTTTCATGCAGGTAGCATGCAAGATGATGTTACAACTGAAAACCCTATTGACCAAGATAATGTGATTGATGGCGCATATCGTTTTGTGTTAAACTCTACATTTTCTGAAAATGAATCTGCGAAAGAGTCTTTCGATACGGCGTTAAGGGATTGGGTTTGTACTACTGGTTTGAATTTTGAAATTATAGAGGAAACAACAGAAGTTGAGTCGAGCGCACTAGATTTCATGAACATTGTAAATTTTGGATCAACAAATGCACTCGCAGTTACTTATTCGTATTATACTGGATGTATTGACGGAGATGTTGTCAATTGGACGTGGACAGATGTTGACATCATTTTTAATGACACAATCGATTGGGGCTTTGAAACGGTGAGCAATTACCAGTATGATTTCAGTTCCACAGCAAAACATGAACTGGGCCATGCTTTGGGCTTTGGCCATACTATCGACGAAGAAACATTAATGCATTATGCGGTAGGAGGAGGAGTTGGACCAGTTTCGATTACGCCTTACCTTTCCGGTGCAGAAATTATTTTAGCTAGAGACATTTCGACTTCGTTTTGCGGAGTTTTGGACCCTCATGTGGTTTCGGAATGTAGCTCACTAGACCCAACGTTAGACTCCGATGGAGATGGTTTGACCGATATTTTTGATGATTGCCCAAATACAACAATGGGAGACAGCATTGACGTTAATGGTTGCGGACTTTCGCAGTTGGACAGTGATGAAGATGGTGTAAGCGACGATATTGATTTGTGTGATAACACACCAGCAGGAGCTGTTGTGGACGCTTCGGGCTGTGCCGATACTGATGTCGATGGGATTTATGACAATGTAGATTTGTGTCCAGACACTCCTGATGGTGCTGAGATTGATAGTGATGGTTGTGCAGAATTCCAAAAAGACTCCGATGGCGATGGCGTTTCTGATGACTTTGACTTGTGTAATGCTACACCAGAGAATACAGATGTCGATGCTTATGGTTGTAGTACCTTCCTTTTGGCACCAGATAATTTTAACGTGGTTGTCACTTCCAATTCATGTATAGACACAAATGATGGGTCCATCTATGTGTCGGCTAATAATCAAAGCCTACAATATCAAGTCGAAATTAATGGCTCCCAACATGGATTGAATTCCAATTATGGATTCACTAAAACTATTGACAACCTTGGAATTGGAGTTTATCCTGTTTGTTTTTCTGTGATTGGTCAAACCGATTTTCAACAATGCTTTACGGTTGTCTTGTCTCAACCAGATCCATTGTCAGTTCTTGCTACCTTATCCAATAGTGGTGAGCAAGTTTCCCTAACCCTTTCCGGATCAGATTCCTATCAGATAGAGCACAACGGCCTAACGAAAACCATTTCGGCAGAAAACCTAAATGTGCCTCTATTCAAAGGATTAAACACCATTCGTATCACAACAGACTTAGATTGTCAAGGTATATTCGAAGAAAACTATTTCAACAGTGAAGATATTCTCGTTTATCCAAATGCAACCAAAAATGAGCTCAAAGTCGTTGTTGGTGGGGCAGATGAAGAAGCACAGTTTATTGTGCGTGATCTTCGTGGTCTTACGTTAATGCGTATGACAAAGAACTTGGCCAATAGCAGAACATCGACCATCAACCTCGGCGGATATGCCAAGGGAGTTTACTTTATAGAGGTGAACTCACCAACAGTCCGTCAAACAACAAAAATTTTGAAAAATGATTAATTTCCGTTCCATTAAAAAAGGAGCTTTATGCGTCATGATCGCTCTTGTTTTTTTGGGTTGTAAAGAAGAAGATCCAAAACCACCAGTATCATCTCTATTGACCTTTCCGAGTAATGGAGAAAATTGTAACACAGGAACATCGATCAGTATAACAAAGTCTTCCGTACAGTTTTCTTGGGAAGAGTCAGCGAATACTTCGTCCTACATTTTGACGATTAAAAACCTACAAACCCAAGAAGAAGAGAAGCGTACAGAAATATTGACAACATTAACAACGATTGATTTGGATAAAGGCTTTGGCTATTCTTGGTTTGTGACTTCTTCTTCGGATTATTTTTTAAATGATCTCCCAGTGAGTGAAACGTGGTATTTTTATCTACAAGGAAACGGGGAGTCCAATGGCGCTCCATTTATGGCCGATTTACTTTCACCAGAAGCAGGGGAGGCCGTTTCATTAACGGATGGGTCCTTTGATCTTAATTGGACTGGCGTTGACCCTGATGGAGATCAGCTTGTTTACACACTTTATTTGGACACCATTGACGGATTTCAACCCCCAAAACAGGAGTTTACAAATCTTATGTCTTCATCTATTTCGGCTGGACTCGAAGTAGATACCGTTTATTTCTGGCGAATTTATTCGCAAGATTCACATGGCAATGATTCGTATTCTCAG
>JABHGH010000055.1 GCA_018672145.1 Flavobacteriaceae bacterium | reverse complement strand
GACTCAAAAGTTGAGCCAATTGAGTTTGCAGCATTGTTAACAAACAAATTGACTTGGACAGTTTCGGCATTTTCAGGGATAGATGCGCCAGTAAAAGAGTAAAACTTGCAATCGGCGAACAAGACAACAATAAGTAGAAGTAGTATTTTTTTCATTACAATTCGATATCAAATTGTTTAATTTTCCGATAAAGAGTGCGTTCTGAAATACCAAGCTCATCAGCTGCTGCTTTTCTTTTACCTTTGTTTCGTTCGAGCGCCTTGATAATGAGTTCCAATTCTTTATCGAGTAAACTAAGGGTTTCTTCTTCTTGAGCTTCTTCTGCAAAGTCGTATTTATCGTCAATTCTTTGCGAATAATGCGTAGGCTCAGGCTTGTGTGTTATTAAACGTTCTGGCTGCTCCTGGTCACTACCATATATTTTTTGAATAAGCCCTTCGTTTTTTGTCCGAACTTGATCGGCATTTGAAGAATTCATCAGCTCTAACGTGAGTTTTTTTAAGTCATTTAAATCTGCTTTCATATCGAAAAGAACCTTGTATAAAATTTCCCGTTCTGAACTAAAATCACCACTTCTATCAGAGCCCGTGTTCACGACTGCCGGAAGGCGTGTGTCTTGATCTGGAAGATACGAACGAAGTACTTCTCCGCTAATGGCGCGATCTTGTTCCAAAACAGAGAGTTGTTCGGCCACATTACGAAGTTGCCTGATGTTTCCGTGCCATTGTTGCCGTTCAAGAAAACGTTGAGCTTGTTCATCAAGTCGAACGGTTGGCATCTTATATTTTTGCGCAAAGTCTGCTGCAAACTTGCGAAACAGTAAGTGAATGTCTGCATTTCGTTCTCGAAGAGGAGGCAGTACAATCTCGACTGTACTTAGTCTGTAGAATAAGTCTTCGCGAAACTTTCCTTGTTGAATGGCCTTTGGCATGTTCAAGTTAGTCGCTGCTACGATTCTAACATTTGTTTTTTGGACTTTTGAAGATCCAACTTTTATAAACTCCCCATTTTCTAAAACTCTCAATAAACGAACCTGAGTGGTCATTGGTAGTTCTCCAACCTCGTCCAGAAAAATAGTCCCTTCGTTTGCTTCTTCAAAGTACCCGCTTCTCGCTGAAGTAGCACCCGTAAAAGCACCTTTTTCGTGTCCGAACAGCTCGGAGTCAATGGTTCCTTCAGGAATTGCACCACAGTTTACGGCAATAAGCTTGCCGTGTTTTCGCGTGGAAACTTGATGAATAATCCGAGGAATGCTTTCCTTTCCGACCCCACTTTCACCTGTTACCAAAACCGAAATATCAGTGGGAGCTACTCGTATTGCCTTACCAATGGCACGATTTAGCTGCGGGTTATTGCCAATAATCTCAAAACGTTGCTTTATAGACTGAATTTTATCCATCATCAAATAGCTTTTCCAAGTAAGGTGGCAGAGGTGCAATCCTCGATTTTCACTTGCACAAAATCGCCAATTTTATAGTTTTCTTTTGGAAAGACCACCACTGTATTTTGCGGATTACGACCACTCCAATGTTCGGTTGATTTTTTCGATTCTTTTTCAATAAGAACTTCCACAACCTTACCGACAAACTCACGTGTTCTGAAAAAGCTGTGCTCTTGTTGTAAAGCAACAATTTCTTGTAAACGTCGTTTTTTGTCAACTTCAGGAATATTGTCTGCAAGTTTTTTTGCTGCGGGTGTTCCTGGACGCTCAGAATACATAAACATAAAACCAAAGTCGTATTTAACATATTCCATCAAACTCAAAGTGTCTTGGTGGTCTTTTTCAGTTTCGTTGGGAAAACCACTAATCATGTCTTGAGAGATTCCGCAGTCGGGTAAAATTTTCCGAACATGATCGATGAGCTCTATGTACTCGCCCCTTGTATGTTGACGATTCATTTCCTTGAGAACACGATCACTCCCTGATTGAACAGGCAGATGGATGTAATTACAAATATTTTTGTGTTTGCTCATCACATGCAGTACGTCCAAGGTCATGTCTTGCGGATTAGATGTTGAAAATCGAACACGCATATGGGGTTGTTCTACAGCGACCATCGCTAGTAATTGATGAAATTTTATTGCTGTTTTCTTTTGCAAATCAGATGCTTTGTTAAAGTCTTTTTTTGGACCCCCACCATACCACAAATAGCTATCGACATTTTGGCCGAGCAGGGTTATTTCTTTATACCCTCTAGCAGCTAGATCATTAATTTCATTGATGATGCTTTTTGGGTCACGGCTACGTTCTCGTCCTCTTGTAAAAGGAACAACACAAAACGTACACATATTGTCACATCCTCTTGTGATCGAAACAAATGCGGTTACCCCATTGGTTTGAAGACGAACAGGGCGAATGTCTCCATAGGTTTCCTCTTTGGACAAAATGACGTTTACAGCATCTCTTCCTGCCTCTACCTCTTGCACTAAGCTAGGAAGGTCTTTGTAGGCATCAGGTCCAACGACTAAGTCAACGATTTTTTCTTCCTCTAGAAACTTAGCTTTTAAACGTTCAGCCATACATCCCAAAACACCAACTTTTAGTGTGGGATTACTTTTCTTAACGCTGTTGAATTTCTCTAATCGTTTTCTGACGGTTTGCTCTGCTTTTTCACGTATTGAGCATGTGTTGACAAGTACCAGATCAGCGTCTTCAAGCTCATTGGTCGTGGCATAACCCACTTTGCCCAAAATAGAGGCAACTATTTCACTGTCCGAAAAATTCATCTGGCAGCCGTAGCTCTCGATGTACATTTTCTTTGCGCTTTGATGCGGAATTGGAGCATCAACGACTTCGCCATTGTACTGGTTAGGATTTTTAATATGTTCACTTTTAGTGTAACCCATAACTAATTTTGGTATCAACGGAGACAAAGGTACAAAAATACCGACATTTTGTCAGTATAGCCTTTAAAACGCCCACTGTCTTACTTTAGTGTGGTAAACGATCCTTGATTTTCCCATATACATAGGTCCCTAAAGTCGCAAAGAAGAGCAAGACCAGAATGGGAAAATACCCTGCTCCCAACAGTACAAATATTGGCCCAGGACATGCTCCGACCAGTGCCCAGCCAAGACCAAAAAAGACTCCTCCATAAAGGTTGCTTTTCACGCTTTTTTCTTTGTCCTTGATAACGAGGGGTTGGCCAAAAAAAGATTTGATCTTTGTCCGCTTAATGCTTTGTGTAATTATGATCCCAAAACATAATGCTGATCCGATAATCCCATACATATGAAATGACTTGAATTGGAACATTTCATAGATACGAAACCAAGAAGCGGCTTCAGATTTGAACAATGTAATTCCAAAGAGAATTCCAATAAAAAAGTAAAGTATCGTTTTCATAGAAGAAATTGGATTAAAAAGTGATTCATAATGATCCCGCCGACAAAAAATCCGACCACGGCAATAGCGGAAGGTAATTGAAGATTACTCAGACCCGATATTGCATGTCCAGATGTACAGCCGCCTGCATAGCGAGCCCCAAAACCAACGAGAAATCCACCTAGTGCAAGAATTGAAAGCACTTTCCCGTCTGTCCAAGAAGTGTCTCCAAATAATTTTTCTGGCATATATGCCTTTCCTGCATCCTGAATCCCCATTCCGTGCAATTGGGAAACCACGTCGGGGTGAAGCGTGACAATCGCTTGATTTGACATATAATTTGCAGCGATGAATCCACCGACTAAAGCCCCTGTAATTACCACCAAATTCCATTGTTGATCCTTCCAGTTATAGTCAAAAAAAGGTGTTGATTTTCCAGCACCAAGTGCTGCGCAGATTGTTCTTAAGTTTGATGACATTCCAAACTTTTTTTCACTCAAGAGAAGTAAAAGCATGACAAGTGCAATCAAAGGTCCGCCGATATACCAAGGCCATGGTTCAAAAATCCAATTCATTTGCTTTCTAAAATTTTACTGTTATTCGTTTGTTTGCCGTGCAATTTCTTTTTGCACATTTGTTGGTGTCACTTGCCCTTTAAAGAAATCCACAGCATCAGCAGTTTTTGCAAACAAATTTTCCTCTTTGATGAGTTTCGTGAGCTTGCTTTTTTGTAGAACATCACGGGTTGGTCCAATAGCGCCAGCGATCATAAAAAGAATATCTCTTTCTTGAAACCACTTTGTGATAACACTTAGGGTACTAAGCCCACTACTATCAATGTACGTTATTCCACGCGCAACAAGCACAAATCCTTTTAACTGCTTTTTTTTCTGAACTTCTTCCATGATAACCTTTCTAAAATAATCACGATTCCCAAAAAAGAGTTGCGCATCGAATCGCAATATGAGCAAATCATTGTCTGCATCAATATTGCTTTCAAAACGAGAAATGTTTTTGTAGTACTTTGTTCCGGAAACTCTTGCCAAAATTGCATAGTGAGGGTTAGAAGTTCTAATGACCATGAGCAATAATGAAAGTAAAACCCCGATGACCATGCCTTGGACAATTCCAACAACCAATGTCAATAAACAAGTGACGATCAAAAGATAAAACTCGTCTTTACGAGTTTTAAACAACTCTATTGCATAACGGACATTGATCAAGTGAAAAGCAGCAACCATAATGATTCCTGCAAGTACCGCAATGGGAAGAAAATAAAATAGAGAGGTGAAGAACAATAGGGTTAGTCCAACGAGAGCTGAAGTAATAATGGCGGACATTCCTGTTTTCGCTCCTGCTTGAAACTTGACAGCCGACCGCGAAAAACTTGCAGAAACTGGGAAGGATTGAAAAAAAGACCCTATAAAATTTGCACTTCCAAGTGCAATAAGCTCTTGATTTGACTTTAGGTCATATTTTTCTTCTTTTTCTTCGAGTTCTTTGGTAATAGAGACAATTTCCATGTAGCCAATCACCGCCAATGTGAGTGCATAGGGGAAGATATCCTTGAACAAATCAATAGACACGGTGTGAAGATAAAAACTCGGCAACCCTGCTGGCACAGACCCAACAATATCCACCCCGTGTAGATCCCATCTTGTGAGTTTCATTAAGAGGATTCCAAAAAAAGTAACAACAAGTGCGGAGGGTAGTTTTTTAAAATATTTTTTAGAAATCAATATTAGGGTCATGGCACTAGCGCCTACAAGAAGGGTGACGGGGTTGATGTTTTCGAAGTTCTGAAAAATAGCTCCTAAAACCTTTTGAATTTTATTTGATGAAGAAATATCAATGCCTAAAATATGTTTTACTTGACTCAGACCTATGATGATTGCAGCAGCTGAAGTAAAGCCGCTAATTACAGGCCGAGACAAATAATTTGTTAGAATCCCCATATGAAGTACGCCCATAAGAATTTGAAGTGCCCCCACGGTCATTGCCATAAATAGGGTAGCAGCAACAATGTTTTCAATTCCAGTCAGCGACAGCGATCCGATGGCAACAGCTACCAGTAATGAGTCAAGCGCAACAGGGCCCACGGCGGGATGGCGAGAGGTTCCCATGAGTCCGTGGATGAGTTGGGGAATGAGTGCTGCATAGAGCCCATAGATTGGGGGGAGCCCTGCAATGATAGCATATGCCATTGCTTGAGGAACGACAAGAACAGCAACTGTAATACCGGAAGTTAGGTCATTTAAAAACAACGCCTTGTTATAACCTGTTAAGGTTTTGAATATGGGGAAAAGTCTTGAAAACACCCAGCTAAAATAGCTCATTTATAACAACAATAAAACCCATTTTTTAATTTGTTTATAAGTCAGATCCATTAAGATTTTTGCAAGTTCAAAAATAAATCTACT
>JABHGH010000098.1 GCA_018672145.1 Flavobacteriaceae bacterium | reverse complement strand
GCCACTGCTGAAGAAGAAAGCTCAGGTCCAAATGGTTTAAATAGTCTGTTAAAAGACTTACCAGAGATTGATGTGGCTATTGTCGGTGAACCAACGCAAATGCAATTGGCCATTGCCGAAAAAGGACTCGTTGTTTTTGATGCTGTTGTAAAAGGAACTGCTGGACATGCAGCGCACCCAAATAATGACAACCCGATAATGAAAAGTGTTGATGTAATAAACTGGTTTGAGCAGCTCAAATTTGATCGTATATCTGATGTTTTGGGACCAGTCAAACTCACCATCACACAAATCGAAGCTGGAAGTCAGCACAATGTGGTTCCCTCTCAAGTCAACATGGTTCTTGACGTACGAGTAAATGAGAGTTACAGCAACCAAGAGATCGCTGAAATTGTTGGTCAAGCACCCTGTGAGGTGACACCACGATCGTTACGTTTGCAATCTTCCTCTATAAACAAAGATCACCCTCTTGTTATTGCAGGCGTTGGTATGGGAAGAAACACCTATGGCTCTCCTACCCTTTCTGATCAAGCAGCACTAGACTGCCCCTCTTTAAAGCTTGGGCCTGGAGATTCCACACGATCACACACCGCAGACGAATTTATTTACACAAATGAAATAAAAGAGGCTGTGCGAATTTATATTGAACTATTGACAGAGGTTATAAAACCGAACGTATGAAAATTTGGCAGAAAAAAGGAACGAAAGTAAGAGACAGCATTGATCGATTCACTGTTGGTGACGATCGTTATTGGGATCTAAGACTTGCGCCTTATGACATAAAAGCTTCTAAAGCACATGCAAAAATGCTTGGCAAAGTGGGTTTGCTTACCAATTCTGAAGTGAATCAACTCCTAGAGGGCTTAGACGCATTAAAGGAACAGGTAGAGAGCGGTACGTTTTCAATTTCAGATGATTTTGAAGACGTTCATTCAAAAATTGAATTCGAACTCACTCAAAAGTTTGGTGATGTTGGGAAAAAAATTCACACGGCACGATCTCGAAATGACCAAGTATTGGTGGCCATGCAACTATATCTCAAAGATGAAATTACTGCCATTAAGCAAAGTAGTAAGGAATTGTTTGACCTCTACTTATCGCTAGCTGAAAAGCATCAGAATGACATGTTGCCTGGGTATACCCATCTCCAAATTGCGATGCCTTCATCGTTTGGATTGTGGTTTTCTGCCTATGCTGAAACTCTTGCCGATGACCTTTTGTTACTGAATGCGGCACACAAAATGTGTGATCAAAACCCCTTGGGGAGTGCGGCAGGCTATGGGAGTTCATTTCCTATTGACCGTTATGACACAACCAATACATTGGGGTTCGAAACAATGAAGTTTAATGCTGTCGCTGCCCAAATGAGTAGAGGTAAATTGGAAAAAAATGTAGCACAAGCCATTGGATGCTTGGCAGCTACTTTAAGTCGTTTCTCGATGGATGTGTGTTTGTATATGAGTCAGAATTTTGATTTCATCTCTTTTCCTGAGGATATTACTACGGGCTCCAGTATTATGCCACACAAAAAGAACCCAGATGTTTTTGAGTTGATACGGGGAAAATGCAACCAACTCCAAGCGCTTCCAAACGAGTTGTCGATGATGGCAACGAATCTTCCTAGTGGATATCACCGCGAAATGCAACTGTTTAAAGGTCCTATCATGCAAGCGATTGAAGACATTAAAGATTGTTTGTCAATGACCACTTACAGCATCAAAGAAGTGAAAGTAAAAAGAGACATTCTAAACGATGATAAATACGCTCATGTTTTTAGTGTAGATGCTCTACACGAATTGATACAAAAAGGAGTTCCTTTTCGAGATGCTTATGTGCAGGTAGGAGAAAAAATCAATGCTGGTGAATTTGTACCACCAAAAAGCCCAAAGCACACACATAGTGGTAGCATTGGCAACTTAGAACTTGACGCTATCAGAGAAAAGTTCACGAGACACTTTGATTGGTAAGGCGTTTACTAGACGTGTAACGCACGATCTTCCGTAGCAGCTAAAGCAGCTTCTTTCATTGCCTCGGCATAGGTTGGATGTGCATGACTCATGCGAGCAATATCCTCAGCAGATGCACGGAATTCCATCGCCGTAACGGCTTGTGCAATCAAATCCGCAGCTCGCGCGCCAATGATATGAATGCCAAGTACTTCGTCCGTCGTTTTATCGGCTAGAATTTTCACAAACCCGTCGATATCCATACTGGCTCGGGCTCTTCCAAGTGCACGCATGGAAAATTGTCCTGACTTATATGCAATTCCGGCAGACTTAAGTTCTTCTTCTGTCTTACCAACCGCCGCAACCTCTGGCCATGTGTAAATCACGTTGGGAATCAAATTATGATCAATGTGGGGTTTTTGACCTGCGATTATCTCAGCAGCCATAACGCCCTCTTCTTCAGCTTTGTGTGCTAACATCGCGCCACGAACAACATCCCCTATCGCATAGATATTTGATGATGAGGTTTGCAAACTTGCATTCACTTCAATTTGGCCACGCTCGTTTGTAGATACATCAGAAGCTTGTAAGTTTAGACCTGTTGTGTAGGGTTTTCTTCCCACTGAAACGAGACAATAGTCACCCGAAAAAGTTATATCCTCTTCTTTTTTATTTTTGGCAGTTATTGTGATCTCATTCCCTGTACGTTTAACGGAATTTACTTGATGGGAGAGATAAAATTTAACTCCTTGTTTCTTCATCACTTTCATCAACTCCTTGGAGAGAGAACTGTCCATGATCGGTGTGATGCGGTCTGCGTATTCAACTACAGATACTTCCGCTCCTAAACGTCGATATACTTGTCCAAGCTCGAGACCAATCACACCACCGCCGATCACAACGAGGTGTTTTGGAATTTCTTTAAGCGATAAGGCCTCCGTAGAAGTAATGATTCGTTCTTTGTCGATTGAAACAAACGGTAAACTTGCGGGTTTTGACCCTGTTGCTATAATGGTATGTTTTGCTTCAATGGTTTGTGTTTTGTCACCAACAACTTCAATGTGAGTTGCATCAATAAAACGACCAACACCCTGTAGGACCGTAATTTTGTTTTTCCCCATAAGGTAGTCGATTCCTTTTGTGGTTTGTTCGACCACCTCGGATTTACGCTTCATCATTTGCGCGAGATTCACTTTGATCTCCCCTTCGATATCAATTCCATGGGTTGGAAAGCTTTTGACCGATTCTTCAAAATGATGTGAAGAATCAAGCAATGACTTTGAAGGAATACAGCCTACATTGAGGCAAGTACCTCCAAGCGTATTGTATTTTTCAATTAGAGCCGTCTTTAAACCCAATTGTGAGCAACGAATGGCGGCTACATATCCACCAGGACCTGATCCGATTACAGCAACGTCAAATGATGACATAATTTGTTTGTTTTACGGTACAAAAGTAATACGAAAGCATCTACCAATCAAACACCCGACTGATATTAAATCCAAAATAAACGTCCCCTTCTATCCAATCGCCTCTAGCCTCAGTTAAAAAGCTGTGCTCTAGCATCGATCTCGAGTTGGTAAAGTGAAGTTGGAACACATGCCCACCTGTTTCAATGTCAAGCCCTAGTGACAGCATATTGTTGGCGTTTATTTCTTCTGCACGATTGGTAGCCCAACCGTAATCCATGTTCAAACTAATCCGTTTGCTTAGCTTGTAACGACCCCCGGCAGCCAATATAAATTGCATGTTCTTCTCACTATCAAACTCAGTTAGGTTTTTGTGAACTAGTGTAGGCGAAAACTGAACCGATAATTTTTCATTCCATTTGCGTGACACCATGGCTTGGGCGGTATAGGTAAGTCGATGACTGGCGTTTAAATTTGGGTTGGCATCTAGATTAAGAGAATTATTGATTGTTAATTGACCATAGGCTCCAACAGTGATGGGAGACTTTTCGTTTTGCTGACGCAATAGGCGGAGCTTGGTGTGGAATGCGTATGTTTTTTGATAAGAAGATCGCGCAACGCCAAAGTTGATGTTTTCTGTTAGGCCGTAAATGAGCTGAAGTTTATTGGACGCTACATCAAGGCCAAAAAAATCATCAAAACCTCCTTGTACGCTACCAAAGCGGTGCGCAATGATAAAATAAGCTTCCCCTTTGTCAACCATCTTTGTTGATTCCAAGTTGATTATTTTAAGGCCTTTAAACGCTGATTCAGCATATACCGGCTCCGTGGCTAAAGTGGCGTCTAGTTCGTCGAGTAAATCAGTTTGCGCAAAGGTGATCGTGGACAGTAGTCCAAAGAAAATCGAATAAAATTTAGTCATAGTGTTTCTTGAATTTCAAATATAGCGAACCATTGGGCGTGTTACAATTTATCAATCAACAATTGTGCTTTGATCTATCAATACTACTAGAAAGAGATCATCGTAGCCAATACAGCGCCCTTTAACGGAGATCATATCGTTTTGTTGGACCCCAGCGGGGAGCTGCTCAAACTGTGCTACAAGTGCATCATTTAGGGTTATGGTGTTTGTTTCAAGCGAAGAAACGATCCCTGTAACCACTACCGTTTGGTTTAAAACCCCATCACCAGATGAAGAGGTGGGCTGGGAAAAGGATTCCTTGAATGCGATAGCCGACCCTGTAAACACAGCATCTTCAGAAGCAATGTCCCGATGGTCTTTATAAGAGTAGAAATATAACCCACTACCTACAAGGGCAACCAATAGCACAACTATTAACATTTTTTTCATCACAGGGTGTATTGTGTAAAGATAGTAAACCCCACCCACTACCCTTACTTTATTATGCGCATAAAATCAGGAAAAACGATTTTAGTAGAAACGAAAGGCGACCGTTTAGACAATGTACACAGTGCTGCAAAATGCTGACTTGAAAACGAATGGTAAAATCAAGTAGAAAATCGCTTTGCCTACTTCATGATTTTTGAAAAGAAAGAAGTGGACGAAGCATATACGTTTGACAAAGCAAAAGAACTGATTGGTAGAACGAAACTCCTACACTTAGCACTAGAAAATTTTCAAAATTTTCCCATTCAGGGCAAAAATTGTAAATATCTATGGCTAAATTCACTGCAATGAAAAATAGAGATGAGTTACAATAGTTTTCATGGTTAAGTGTCCTTCGGGTTACTCCATATACATAACTCTATACTATTAGCGTAAAGTAAAATCAATGGACATCAGGAACAGCAGCAAAAATGACATGAATCAGATTTTCGAGTTGTACGCACTAGCAACAGAATACATGAAGTCTAAAAATCAGGTTGCATGGCCAGAATTTTCAAGAGAAATGGTTTCAACCGAAATAAAGGAGAGTAGGCAATGGAAACTATTGATTGATAATAAAATAGCTTGTATTTGGGCTACCACATTAAATGATGATATGATATGGGGTGCCAATAATGACAAAGCAATATACATTCACCGAATTGCTACAAATCCTTTTTTTCGTGGGAGGAAGCTAGTAAGTCAAATTGTTAACTGGGCAGAACAGTATTGTCTTACTGAAAATTTAAAATTTATTCGAATGGACACTGTTGGGCTGAATGAAGGGCTCATTGGACATTATGAAAAGTTTGGTTTTGTGTTTTTAGGAACAAAAAAACTTAAAAAGACTGAAGGCCTGCCATCACATTACAAACAAGGTCCAGTTTGCCTATTTGAAAGAAAAATGACTAATGCCAACACCTCTTAATCAGTATTTTAATTGATGACGAATGCCTAACACATAACAATTAGGTATTCCCCAATCCCTTTTTTGTATCTTCCCCTCGTTAAGACATGTATATGCAAAAAACAGTCGTTTTATTGATGATATTGGTTGGGATTTTGGCCCATGGTCAATCGGTCTATGCCACCAAATCAGGACAACTGTCATTTGCGGCCTCTCAGCCCACTTTTGAACCAATCGCAGCACAGCATACCGCCGTTTCGGCCTTACTCAAAACGGAGACTGGAGAACTCGCCATCCTTGCCCTTGTGCGAGGGTTTCGCTTTAAACTCGCCTTGATGGAAGAGCACTTTAACGAAAACTATATAGAAAGCCATCGCTACCCTAAAACCCACTTTACAGGCACCTTAGCAAACGTCGATTGGGAAACCCTTGATCAAGGTCCTCAAACCGTAACCATCACAGGAAAACTCCAGCTCCACGGCATCACCAAACCATTGTCCACCAACGCAACGCTAGCGCAACAAGACAATGGATTGTTGCTCACGGCGGCGTTTTCTGTACAAGCGAGTGACTATAAGATAGCCATCCCTAAACTGGTGCGAAAACAAATTGCTGAAGAAGTAAAAATCGAAGTCAAACTCCCCCTACAAATCAGATAATATCTTATGAAAACCACCCTTTCTCTACGTACAGCCCTACTCCCTCTACTTATCCTTATTGCCCTTTTGGCGATCAATGTGCTTATCTATGGCGATGATGCCTTGTCAGGGTCCAATCAGTTTATCCTTCTTGTGGGTGGTGCTGTGGCAGCCGTGGTTGGCTTTGCACATAAAATACGCTATACAGAGATGCTCGAAAAGGTAGCCGACAACCTCAAGTCTGTCACCGGTGCCATATTGATCCTCCTCTTTGTTGGAGCCTTGGCAGGCACTTGGCTGATTGGCGGTATAATCCCGGCTATGATATACTACGGACTACAAATTTTACATCCAACCATATTCCTACCCGCCTGTGTGGTGATCTGTGCACTCATATCATTGGCTACG
>JABHGH010000065.1 GCA_018672145.1 Flavobacteriaceae bacterium | reverse complement strand
TGGAATGATTGGCGCATCTCTGTCAGGAGTGACCTTTATCTCTGTGCCTGGGTGGGTAGAGGCTGCCGAGTTTAGCTATTTCCAAATGGTGCTCGGATACATTGTTGGATATTTTGTCAATGGCACTGTTTTACTTCCCATATATTACAGGTACAACCTCACCTCTATTTATACGTATCTCTCTACACGTTTTGGCGAAAAAACCTATAAAACGGGAGCGTCGTTTTTTGTGCTTTCTAGAATAGTTGGTGCTAGTTTCCGACTCTATCTAGTGGCCAGCGTTTTGCAATGGATCATTTTTGATCAAATGGGAGTTCCTTTTTGGGTCACCGTTATTGCTACCATTTGCTTTATTTGGCTTTACACCCATAAGTCTGGAATCAAAACCATTGTTTGGACAGACGTGCTCCAAACCCTGTTTATGCTTATTGCGCTGGCAATGGCAGTTTATTACATTACTGACTCTATGCAAATTAGCAATCTCATCAGCTGGATTGCACAACAAGAAGGCACCCAAATCTTTTTCTTTGACGATTATAAAAGCCCATACTTTTTTTGGAAACAGTTTTTGTCAGGAGCGCTCATTGCCATTGTGATGACAGGGCTTGATCAAGATATGATGCAAAAAAACTTGGCGTGTCGAAGCCTTAAAGACGCACAGAAAAATGTGTTTTGGTTTACCATCATTCTCACTGTTGTCAACTTTGTTTTCTTGACGCTTGGCACGTTGCTTACCGCTTATGCCCTCGCCAACGGCATTGATGCGCAAGGCGACAAACTCTTTCCTATAATCGCAACGCAGTCTGATCTCGGTATTGGGCTTTCCGTGGTCTTTTTATTGGGGCTTATTGCGGCTGCCTACAGTAGTGCCGATAGCGCATTGACCTCATTGACAACCAGTATCAGCCTTGACTTACTGGACATTGAAAAAAGATTGAAAAGCCATGAGCAAGAACGTGCTCGAAAGCAAGTACATCTTTTTGTGTCTGGAATACTTATTCTAGTGATACTTGCTTTTAACTATTTGATTTCAGACAAGAGTGTCATCGCAAAACTCTTTGAATTTGCGGGCTATACCTATGGTCCTTTACTGGGATTATATACCCTTGGCATTTGCACAAAACTCCAACTCAAAGATCGTTGGGTTCCTTGGATTGCCGTAACCTCTCCTGTGTTTGGCTACTTTATTAGTCAGTGGGCATTGAGCGCCTACCAGTTTGATTTCGGATTCTTTATTTTGGCTTTAAACGGACTGCTTTGCTTTGCTGGGCTTGTTATGATAAGGTCAAAAAAAAGTTAGACCCATTTGATTAGCGAGCTTCCCCATGTAAATCCACTTCCGAAAGCAGCCAAAACCACATTGTCTCCTTTATTGATTAAGCCTTCCTCCCACGCTTCACAAAGCGCAATAGGTATTGACGCAGCGGTTGTGTTCCCATAACGCATAATGTTATTGTAAACCTGCTTGTCGCTAAGCCCAAATTTTTTCTGTACAAATTGTGCAATTCGCAAATTGGCTTGGTGAGGAATCAGCATGTCAATATCAGAAGGGGTCATTCCATTCTTTGCAAGTGCTTCATGGATAACTTCAGAAAAACGGACAACCGCATTTTTAAACACCAACTGTCCATTCATATAGGGGTGGTAGTCTTTGTCATCAGGATCATAATCTTCAAAAAGTTCATGAACCCATTTTTTTGTGGTTGGTCCTAGAATCGCCAATTCTTCAGCGTGTTTCCCTTCGGAATGCAGATGTGATGATCGGATACCTTCATCAAGATTGTCGTGGCGCGTCAAAACCGCAGCACCAGCACCATCACCGAAAATGACAGAAACCGTACGACCACGTGTTGTTAGATCCAATCCGCCAGATTGGTATTCTGAGCCGATAACCAATACATTTTTATATGTTCCTGTCCGAATGTATTGATCGGCAACAGAAAGAGCGTAAATAAACCCTGAACACTGGTTGCGCACATCAAGAGCTGGACAGGTTCCTATCCCCATAAGATCTTGTACTAACACGCCCGACCCTGGAAAGTAGTAGTCTGGACTGAGAGTGGCGAACACAATCAAATCGACATCATCTTTACTTATTCCTGCACGTTCCAGTGCCTGTTCGGCAGCTTTAACACCCATACTTGCCGTGCCTTCATCTGAATTTTTATCAATAAATCGACGCTCTTTAATCCCGGTACGTTCAACGATCCAGTCGTGACTCGTGTCCATTAACCTTGAGAGATCATCGTTAGTAACAATCTTTTCAGGAACGTATTTGCCGAGACCGGCAACTTTGGAAGTAAAGTTTTTTATCATTTTATAAAAGTAATAAATTGTAAGAAAAGGAAAAAGGGTGTGGAATACACACCCTTTTTTCAAATTAACCAAAAAAACAAACCAAGAAACTGTAATACAAAGAGTTGAAAAATGTGGGTTTCATAGCAATTCTTCCCGTGATCAATAATTTTTTCAGCTCCTTCAGAACAAATATACATAATGTTTAATCTTTTCCAAAATTATTTAAACAAAATTATTTTTG